>JACCXE010000391.1 GCA_013697265.1 Actinomycetota bacterium
GCTCTGGCCCGTGGCTGCGGAGACATCCGTCGGTTGGATATGCATGCATATGCAAGGGAATCCACAAAATATGCAGAGAGCGCCCCATTATGAGGACGTGGTCGGCGAGGTGTGGGAATTTCTTGACGCAAGGGCTGCCACCGCGACCGGGGCCGGGATCGGCGAAGTGTGGATCGACCCGGGCATCGGCTTCGGCAAGACCGTGGCCCACAACCTGGCGTTGCTGCGGGATTTGGATGTGCTTACCCGAGGCCAATATCCGGTTTTGGTGGGTTTGAGCAGGAAATCGTTCCTGGGGGCGCTCACGCCTAACCCGGACGGGTCGATCGCGCCGGCTCACGATCGCCTCGAGGCCTCGCTCGCGGGCGCCGTGTGGGCGACAACAAAAGGTGTCGCAATGGTCCGTGTCCACGATGTGAGGGCTACCGTGGCCGCCGTGCGCATTGTGTGCGACGAAGTCGCGGGGGCTTGATGAAGGGGAAATGGGCCGCGGGCATTCAGCCCCGCAACTTCTTTTGGGTGATCAAGGACCGCCTCGCGGTTAGCGAGCGGCCCGGCGGCTACGGCCGCAGCCATCGCAAGGTCCGCCGGCAAGAAGAGATGGTCTGGCTGCGCGAGAACGGTTTCAGCCGGGTCGTTTCGGTTTTGGCCTCACCGCACAATATGGCCGCCTATGAGGACTTCGGTATCCCCGCCGCCAACCTTCCTTTCGGCGCGCACGACGACCCGCGCGAAGCCTTGCCGGTCATCTACGAACAGCTGCGGGGCTGGCTCGCGAGTGGCGAGCGCCTGTTGCTCCACGGCGAGGAGGTCGGCGATCGACTGCTGGGCATCGTGGCCGGCTACCTGCTGTGGGCCGGCATTCTCGACAGTGGTCCAAAGACAGTGACCGTGATCGAACACCTGGCCCATCGTGAATTGACAGCGACCGGACGTGAGCTTGTGAGTGCCGTGCTTGAGGTAGCCAAGCACCCGCAGGTCTGACTGTGTCGTTGCTAGAGGTGCGCGGCGTCCGCGTGCTGGCGACGCATGGCGTGCTGCCCGAAGAGCGCGAACGGGCCCAGCCCTTTGAGTTCGACCTCGACGTGCATCTCGACATGACCAAGGCGGCAGCGAGCGACGAGCTCGACGACACCGTCGACTACTCCTACATCGTGCAACTCGCGGTCGACGTGGTGACCGGGCCATCGTGCAACCTGATCGAGAAGCTGGCGACCGATATGGGTAAAGCCGTGTTGGCCTACGACGAGCGCGTCACCGCGGTCGACGTGGCGCTGCGCAAGACGCACCCGCCGGTGCCGCACGACCTCGCTTGGGCGGGAGTGCGGCTTACCGTTTCGCGGTGAGGGCCTATCTCGGCCTCGGTTCCAACCTCGGTGATCGCGAGCAGTACTTGCGCGACGCGATCAATGCGATCGACGGGCGCGTTGACGAGTCGTCGGTCTATGAGACCGACCCGGTAGGCGGCCCCGCGGGGCAGGGCGCGTTTTTGAACGTGGTCGTCGCGCTCGAGACCGACAACTCCCCACGCCAGTTGCTCGAGTTGGCCCAACGCCTCGAGGCCGCGGCCGGCCGCATGCGCGAAGAGCATTGGGGTCCCCGCACCCTGGACGTCGACGTGCTGTTGGTCGGCGACCTCGTAGTCAACGAACCCGACCTGGTGGTGCCACACCCGCTGTGGAGTGAGCGTGTCTTTGTGGTGGAGCCGTTACGCGAGATCGCACCGGCCCGGTTGGCAGCGACGCTGCCGGTGCTCGACACGTCAGGCGTGCGACGTGTTGACTCGCTGTGGGGCGACTTCGACAGATCGGTCCGGCCCGCGGACGCCGCGCGGTGGTTCACCGATTGGCCGGGGCCTTGGGCGGTCGCGGGAGGTTGGGCGATCGAGCTGTTCGTTGGCGCACCCGTCCGTCCCCATCACGACCTCGAAGTGATCGTGGCGCGCGACGACGTCCACCGTCTGCACGATCAGCTACCGGGTTGGGAGTTCTTCGTCCCGTCGCCGGGCGGGTTTGCCCCCTGGCGGCGCGGCGAGGCCTTTCCTGCCGACGAGAACCAACTGTGGAGTCGCCCGTCGCCCGACGCCATGTGGAGCCTTGAGGTCC
>JACCXE010000425.1 GCA_013697265.1 Actinomycetota bacterium
TTTCTTGTGCGTAGACCTGAGCCACAGGGTCGCCTTTCGTAGGTTCGTTCACGATGCATCCGACCGTACGGAATGACCGAGTTGCGGTCGATAGCGCATGCGGACCATTCGCGACACTCGACCTAACTAGTCACCGACCACACCGGTCGGGCAGTTGTGTGCCATCTGCAGGTTTCCGGGGCCGTCTCCGCACGCGAGAATGGCGCAAATGACCAACGCCGAAGTGTTTCGAGGCTTCCCGGTCGACGAGTTGATCGACGACTTGAGAACCGCGCATATCTCGCGCTGCCTGGATGACCGCGAAATCGCGATGCAAAAGCAGAGCCGGGTGTTTTTCCAGATCTCGGGCGCGGGCCACGAGGCGCTGCTGCTGGGTCTGGCCCGCAGCCTTCGCCCCGCTTACGACTGGTTCTTCCCCTACTACCGAGACCGGGCCCTCATGCTGGCCCTCGGCCTCAGCCCCACCGAGATCCTTTACGAGGCGGTCGGTTCGGCCCTCGACCCGTCTTCGGGTGGCCGGCAGATGCCGTGCCACTTCGGCAGCAAAGCGCTGAACGTCGTGAGCCAGAGCAGCGCCACCGGCACGCAGTGCCTTCCGGCTGTGGGTTCGGCCGAGGCCGCTCGCTACATCAGCCGGCGCCCCCACCTGCCCGGCTGCGTCGCCCACGGCGACGAACTCACCTACGTGAGCCTCGGCGAGGGCGCGACGTCGGAGGGCGAGTTCTTCGAAAGCCTCAATACCGCGTGCGTCGAGCATCTCCCAGTGCTGTTCGTGGTGGCCGATAACGGCTTTGCCATTTCCGTGCCCGCGTCCGAGCAAGCGCCGGCGCCCGTGGCCGAACTCGTGTCGGGCTTCCGCGGCCTGGCTATTCACAAGTACGACGGACGCGACTACTTCGAGGCGCGGTCACGCGGGGCCGAGGCCATCGCCCACGTCCGTGCCGGCGTGGGCCCAGCGCTGATCCACGCGTCGGTAACCCGTCCTTATTCGCACTCGGCTGCGGACACGCAGACGAAGTACCGCTCGGCCGATGAGTTGGCCGACGAGGCCGCGCACGATCCGATCCTCTTGATGGAAGCAGCGTTGGTCGACGGCGACGTGATCACGGCCGACGAGGCCAAGGCGCTGCGCGACGAGGCGTTCCAGATCGTGGCCGGCGCAGCAAAAGAAGCGATGGCGGCACCCCGGCCCGACCCGTCGACCATTTCCATGTACGTGAAGCAGCTGCCCGAGTTGACCGAGCGCGCCTACGACGTCGACACCGAGGGCGGCGAGGTCGTCGCGTTCGGCGAGGCGATCAAGCGCACGCTGCATGAGGTGATGGCGGCCGACGAGCGCATCCGGGTGTTCGGCGAAGACGTCGGCGACGCCCGCGAGTTGCTCCTTGAAGATGTCGAAGGCAAGGGCGGAGTGTTCGGCACCACTCACGGCCTCCAGCGCGAGTTCGGCCGCGCCCGCTGTTTCAACACGCCGCTGGCCGAAGCGAACATCGTGGGTCGCGCCGTCGGTCAGGCGCTGCGGGGGCTGAAGCCCGCACCCGAGGTGCAGTTCTTCGACTACATCTGGCCCGCAATGTCGCAGATCAAGACCGAGGCGGCCACGATGCGCTGGCGGTCGAACAATGCGTTCAGCGTGCCGATGGTGCTACGGGTGCCGATCGGCGGCTACCTCACCGGCGGAGCGATCTGGCACTCGCAGTGCGGCGAGTCGATCTTCGCCCATGTGCCCGGCCTCACCATCGGCTTCCCGTCCCGTACGCGCGACGCGGTCGGCATGTTGCGTGCCGCGTTCAAAGCCGACGACCCGATCATGTTCCTCGAGCACAAGCATCTACTGCGCCAGCCCTACACCCGCGACGCGTTCCCGCCCGAGGACTACGTGGTGCCCTTCGGTAAGGCCACCATCGACCGCGAGGGCCACGACCTCACCGTCGTCACGTACGGCGCCACGGTCGAGAAGTCGCGTCAGGCCGCGGACCTTCTGAGCGACGATGCGTCGATCGAGATCATCGACCTGCGTTGGCTGCTGCCGTGGGACCACGACCTGGTGGCCGAGTCGGTGGCCAAGACGGGTCGGGTGCTCGTAGTGCACGAAGACGTGATCACATGCGGGTTTGGCGCCGAAGTCGCATCGTGGGTCGGCGAACACTGCT
>JACCXE010000194.1 GCA_013697265.1 Actinomycetota bacterium
GAGCACGTCGTTGCGGGTGACTCGTCCACCGGCACCGGTGCCCTTGATCTGGGCCGGATCGAGATTGTTGTCGCTAAGCAGCTTTCGCACGACCGGCGAGAGCACGGCCGACGGACCGCCGTTCGTAGACGGCGACGCTGCGGCCGGAGCGGGGCTAGGAGCACTGGCAGGGGCCGGCGCCGACGCCGGCGCCGGGGCCGGGGCCGGCGGTTCGGGTGGTGGTGCTTCGGAAACCGGGGTGGGAAGCACCTCGGCTTCTTCCGGCTCGGCCGGGAGTGGCTCCGGTTCGGCCGCGGGCGCTTCGGCCGCGGGCGCAGCGCCATCGGCCGAATCGCCGACGACCGCGAGCACGGCGCCGACAGGAACGGTTTCGCCCTCGGGCACCACTATCGAGGTGATTACGCCGGACACGGGCGAAGGCACCTCGGAGTCCACCTTGTCGGTGGAAACTTCGAAGAGGATCTCGTCTTCGGCCACCGTGTCACCGACCTGCTTGGCCCAACGGGTGATCGTTCCTTCGGTGACCGTCTCGCCCAATTGGGGCATCGTGATGTCAGCCATTAACCGTGCAGTCCTCTTCCGGTGAGCGCGAGCACTGTTTCACCGAAAAGTTCGGAGAGGCTCGGGTGCGGCTGGATGAATGCGCTTACTTCGTCGACGGTCGCTTCCCAGTTGACGGCGAGATAGCCCTGGCCGAGTTGCTCGGTGACCCAAGGTCCGGCCATGTGCACGCCGATGATCTTGCCCGCCTTGCCGTTCTCGTCCTTCTCGGCAATCACTTTCACGAGGCCGTCGGTCTCGCCGAGGATGATGGCTCGACCGTTGCCGATGAACTTGTGCTTGGACACTGCCACGTCGATGCCTGCTTCTTTTGCTGCGGCCTCGGTGATGCCCACGAACGCGACTTCGGGGTGCGTGTAAATGCACCACGGCACCTTCGAGTAGTCGACGGGAACCGTCGGTTCGCCCAGGATCGTCTTTATGACGTGGATGCCTTCGGCAAACCCAACGTGGGCGAGCTGCGGGTGCACCTTGACCCCGTCGACGGCGATCACGTCGCCCAGCGCGTAGACGTTGGGCGCGCTGGTACGCAGCCAGGGATCGACCTTGACGAAGCCGCGCTCGTCGAGGGCAACGTTCGAGCCTTCCCCGAGCAGGTTGTCCGTGAGCGGACGGCGGCCGACCGACATCACGATCGCGTCGGCCGTGATCGTCTCGTTTTCGCCGAAGGTCACCACGGTCTGCTTGCCGTCGGGCGTGGGGGTGTGGCCCTTCACTTCGACGCCGGTCGTCACGTCGATGCCTCGCTTCTTGAACGAGCGCACAACGATGTCGGCCGCGTCTTTGTCGCAGCCAGTCAGGATCTGCGGCAGGAACTCGAGCACCGTCACCTGCACACCGAGGTCGGCGAGCGAGCTCGCGAACTCACAACCGATAGCACCGCCACCGATCACAACCGCCGAGGTGGGCAGCGTGTCGAGCATGAGCACCTCGTCCGAGGTCATCACGAACTTGCCGTCGACGTCGAAGCCGGGCAGCGTGCGGGGCACGGAACCGGCGCAGAGCAACACGTTGGTGCCTTGCAGTTCGGCGCCGTCGGCCTCGCCGCCGCTCACCCGCACCACCCCGTCGGCGTCGAGGCGGCCCGTGCCGATGAAGGTGGTGATCTTGCGCTGCTTCATCAGGCCCTGGAGGCCCTTCCACAGCTGGTCGACAACCTTTTGCTTGCGGGCCTGACTGGTAGCAAACTCGATCGTGGGCTGGTCGGCGATCACGCCGAAGTCCTTCGAGTGGCTCACGGTGCGATACACCGAGGCCGTCTCGAGGTACTCCTTGGCCGGGATGCACCCGCGATGCAAGCAGGTGCCGCCCACTTTCTCTTTCTCGACAACGGCGATGTTGAGGCCCGCGCTCGCGCCGTAGAGCGCCGCCGCATACCCCGCCGGCCCGCCCCCGATCACGACCAGGTCGAACTGTTCAGCCACGAGGGTGAGCCTATCTGCGTAGCTGAAGGGCTCTTACTTGGAGGCCAGGACCAATTGGATCGTGAACGCGATGACGATCAACACGCCACACAGCAGCGCTAAAGCAATCAAGACCCGGGTAGGCACCCCGGTAACGTACGCCTTGTTATGGCTTTGGACGCACTTGTGATCGCGGGACGAGAGTTCGGTTCACGGCTGTTCCTGGGCACCGGCAAGTTC
>JACCXE010000459.1 GCA_013697265.1 Actinomycetota bacterium
GCCCAGTCCCACTCCGTCCAGCGCCGGGCGAATTCGGCACGCACACCGGCGTCGGGGTCTTCCACCCGCTGCCGATACGTCGCGACCACCTGCTCGCGTTCGGGTGTGGACAGCCCGGCGATGAAACGCTCGTAGTGCTCGGGAAAGAGCGGCGCGATCGTCTTGTAGAGCCAGTCGACTTCCGACGGTCGGCCGAGGGCGGCGCCCACCAGTACGAGCCCAATCACCCGCTCGGGGCAGTTCTCGGCATAGGCCAGGCCCAGCGTCGTGCCCCACGACATCCCGAACACGAGCCAGGTATCCACGCCGCGATCGACGCGCAGCTTCTCAATGTCGGCGAGCAGGTGACCCACGTGTTGGTGTGGAAGCCGACTGCGGGATCCGATGCGTGCGGCCTGCTCTTACCGCAGCCCCGCTGGTCGAACTGGATGATGCGAAAGCGAGCGGGGTCGAAGAAGCAACGATGGAACGGCGTGGACCCCGACCCGGGCCCGCCGTGCAGCACGAGCGCGGCGACACCGTCGGGCCGCCCGCTTTCCTCCCAGTGCACGAGTTGGCCGTCGCCCACGTCGAGCATGCCCTCGGCGTAGGGCGCGCGGGCCGGGAACATCGTCAGGCCACCGCGACAATGCGGTCGAGCACGCGGTCCGCCGCCGCGTCCACGCCTTCTCCCCGGCGAACGGCGACCGAGAAGGAGTCCACGATCTTGGCGCTCTGCATGCGCGTGGTCTCCTCGGTCCACCGCCGGGCGTTCGCGCCGCGGGCAACACTGGGCGCCGCGCTCACGACCATCACCCGTTTGCCGTCGAACCCGCTCAAGCCGACCATCCAGTCGAACGCGTTCTTGAGCACGCCGGGCATGCCGCCGCCATACTCGGGCGTTGCGATCACTATGAGGTCTGCGCCGGCAAGCGCGGCGTCGAGGTCACGCACCACCGCGGCGATGTCGGCGTCGGCGATGTCGGGTGAAAACACGGGCACGTCGGCAAGCCGATCCCAGATGCGGACGGCGACGCCCGCGGGCGCACGCGACGCGACCGCGCGCACCAGCGCGGTGTTGCCGGACGACGCCTGAAGGCTGCCCGAGATGGCGGTGACGTTCACAGCTGATCAGGACGCGTGGATGCGATTCACGGCCCGCGCGAACAAGCCCAGGGTGCTGGCGTGCAGCAGGTCGCCGACGGCGGCCGGCGCCTTGCCCGCGAACGCCCGAGCGTGGGTGCCCTCCAGCACGATGCCGAGCTTGAAGCAAGCCATCACCTCGTACCAGTTCACGGCGGACAGATCACGGCTCGACCGCTCGGCATAGCGCGCCACCAGCTCGTCGCTCGTCGGCAGGCCGCCCGCGCTCGCCAGATTGGCGCCGATCGCGACCGAACCGGGTTCGGGCCACGTGGCCAGCAACCAGCCCAGGTCGAGCAGCGGGTCGCCGACGGTCACCATCTCCCAATCGACGATCGCGGCGACGTCGGGGCTGTCGTAGCGGTACATGAGGTTGGCCAGGTGGTAGTCGCCGTGGGACAGGCCGGCTCGGAACGTGGAGGGCAGGTTCGCCTCGAGCCACTTCGCGACCGCTTCGAGGCCGGGGATGTCCGGGCCCGGATAGCCGTCGTGCTTGGCGTAGGAGTCGAGCTCGCTCAGCCACCGCGACACCTGCCGTTCGAGGAAACCGTCGGGCTTGCCCATGTCGCCCAGGCCAACCGCTTTGTGGTCAACCGCGCCGAGCGTCGCCACCGCGTCGACCGCAGACAGCCCCATCGAATAGCGCACGGCCGGGTCGTTGGCGTGGAGGTCGGGCAACGACACGGTCGGGTTGAATCCGTCGACCGGTTCCATCAAATAAAAGACGGCGCCGCCGCCAAGCACGTCGTCGTCGGGGCAGGCCGCGATGAGACCGGGGTGGGGCACGTCGGTTGACGCAAGCGCGGCGAGCACCTGCATCTCGCGCCGCAGCTGGTCGTTACTTTTCGGGCGCAGGTGCCAGGGGCCGCGGCGAAGCACGAAACTGCGCCCGCCTCGGTTGAACTGGAGCAACACGTTTTGCGTGCCGCCAGCAAGCTGGTGCGCGTTTTCGATGGGCCCGGACTCGAGGCCCTCGCCGTCCATCCACTGGGCGAGGACGTCGAGGTCGATGCGCTCCTCGCTCAACGTGGTTAGAGGCCGCGCCGTGCTACGCGTTCGAGGATGCCCAGGGTGGCCCGCAACGCGGATTCCGGCACAATCGGAAAACGGTCCTTCCACGACGCGTCGATCTTCGACCAGTCGTAATAGGAGGTGACCATCGTGGCGCCGTCATCCATAGGGTCGAGGCGGTAGCCGTAGAAGTGGTTGATGCCAAGGTCGTTTTCGAGATCCCACGCGATCTCTTTGTCCCGCTCAAAAGTCATGAAGCGAACCGTCACGTCGTACTTGCCCATGGGCATGTCGTTGAGCGACTCGCG
>JACCXE010000478.1 GCA_013697265.1 Actinomycetota bacterium
GCCCAGTTCTGGTTCCAGTCGTTTCAGAACTGGCAGTCGGAATTTCTCGCGATCACAGCGATCGTCGTGTTCACGATCTTTCTACGACAGCAGGGCTCGCCCGAATCGAAGCCGGTGCACATGGCCCACTCGGAGACGCCGAGTTAAGTGGCGGGGGTCCGGTCGGGCCGCCAGAAGATGGCGAGCAGGCCGAGCGCGCCGCCGAGGCCGCCGACGAGCACGATGAGCAGGCCGGTCGCCCCCCACCAGTCCTGCAAGTCCAGCGCGTTGTCGAGCGACCACTCGCCGGGTCCGAGCGGGCCAAGCGCGATGCCGGCCAGCACCAGTGTCATCACGTACTCGTAGCCCTCTCCCTTGTAGAAGATGAAGAAGCCGTTTTTGAAATGGTTCGTTACGAACGCAACGAACATCGTGCCGACCACACCCGCCGCACCCAGCGGCGTGAGCAGTCCGAAGATCAACGACGCGCCGGCGCCGATTTCGGTGACCGACGCCAACCAGGCATGCACGATGCCGGGCTTCATGCCCAGGCTGGCGAACCACTTGCCGGTTCCTTCGATCTTGCCGCCGCCGAAAATGTGCCGGATTCCGTGCGCGAGCATCACCACACCAACGCCACAGCGCAGCACAAGGAGACCAAAGTTGACTGCGTCGAGGTCGTTCATGTCGCGCACGCTACGCGCTGAGAACCAGAAAGCTAGGTTCTAACAGCCGTGTCACATTTCGATCAGGACGCCGTCAAAGAGAAGTACTTGGCCGAACGCGACAAGCGACTCGTGCCCGGCCGCACCGATATTCGCGACCTTGCGCGCGACGAACACTTCGCACGATTCCGTGAGGATCCCTTCACCCCGCGCGCCGAACGCGACCTCGTCGCCGACGACGTCGACGTCACGATCATCGGCGGCGGAATCGCCGGTGTGCTCGCCGGCGTACAACTGCGCAAGGCCGGCGTCGATCGCATCCGCATCATCGACAAGGCCGGTGGTGTTGGCGGTACCTGGTATTGGAACCGCTACCCGGGCGTGATGTGTGACGTCGAGTCCTACATCTACATGCCGATGCTCGAGGAGATGGACTACGTGCCGACGCGTCGCTACACGTACGGCGAAGAGATCCGGCGCCACGTGCAGGCGATCGCCGAGAAGTTCGACCTCGAAACCGACGCGCTGTTCCACACCGGCGTCACGCGGGCCGAGTGGAGCGACGCCGCGGCGCGCTGGCGGGTGCAAACCGATCGAGGCGACAACTTCACGTCGCGCTACTACGTGTTGGCCGTCGGTTTGTTGAATCTGATGAAGCTGCCCGATATCGCCGGGATGGAGGATTTCGCCGGACACTCGTTCCACACGGCGCGGTGGGATTATTGCTACACCGGTGGTTCGGCCGACCAGCCCCTCGACAAGCTCAACGGGAAAGTCGTGGGCCTCATCGGCACTGGCGCCACCGGCATCCAAGCGCTGCCTCCGCTGGCCGCAGCGGCAGACCACGTGTACGTGTTTCAGCGCACCCCGTCCGCGATCGGCGAACGGGGCAACCGGCCCACGCCGCCCGACTTCACGCGGAACCTCACGCCGGGCTGGCAACGCGAACGCATGGACAACTTCCAAGCGATCATGCTCGGCAAGCCCGTCGAGGCCGACCTCACCGACGACGGCTGGACGCAGCATTACGCCAAGGCGCAACACGCCCCGCGGTGGAAGGGGATGACGTTCGAGGAATATATGGCTCGGGCCGAAGAACTCGACTTCGAGATCATGGAGGAACATCGCCAGCGCGTCGATGTACTCGTGAAAGACCCCGAACGCGCCGCGATTCTGAAGCCGTACTACCGCTACATCTGTAAGCGCCCGTGTTTCCACGACGAGTATCTCGACGCGTACAACCGGCCCAACGTCACCCTCGTCGACTGCCCGGCGGGGATCGAGCGTGTGACCGAACTGGGCCCGGTTGTAAACGGCAAGCAGTACGAGATCGACTGCATCGTTTACGGCACCGGGTTCGAGCCCGAGCTAACGCCACTGCCGCGGCGCGCCGGCCATGAAGTGATCGGTCGCGACGAAACGACGCTGGCCGACAAGTGGACGCACAACGCGGCGAGCCTGTTCGGAATGATGAGCCGCGGGTTCCCGAACCTGTTCGTGATGCCGTCGCCCGCGCAGCAGTCAGTCGTCACCGTGAATTACACGCACCTGGCCGTGGTCGGCGCCGAGTTCGTCGGCGGCGCGGTACGGGTGTTGTCGGAGCGGGGCGTGAAGTCATTCGACGTCACCGCGACCGCGGAAGACGAGTGGACGAACAAGGTGATGGAGTCCTTCACCGACCCTAGCCACGTGATGGCCGCGTGCACTCCGTCGCGGCTCAACAACGAAGGCAACCCCGGCGCGATCAGCCCCCGCAACGGCAACTGGGGCCGCGGCTTCGGTGACTTCTTCGGCTACCGCGAACTGCTCGAGCAATGGGTAGACAGCGGCGAGTGCGAGGGCCTCGAACTGTCGTGAGCGTCGTCGTTGTAACCGGAGGGGGTAACGGAATCGGAGCAGCGGTCGCCGAGGAACTCGGGCGGCAGGGTCACTACCTCGTGACGATGGACCCGCTCGTCACCCTCGACGGTTCGTCGCAGGAGCAGGCGGCACCGCCGGAGGACACGACCGCGGGGCGGATCGTGGCTGCCGGAGGCGCGGCGCGCGCATCCGCGGTGTCAGTGACCGACTCCGACGGGGTCCGTGCGTTGTTCAAGGAGCTGGCCACTGAATTCGGCCGCCTCGACGCGGTGGTCAACGTGGCCGGCATCAGTCGCCCGACGAACTTCGCGAGTGGTAGCGAGGCCGATTGGCGAGCCGTGCTCGAAGTGCACCTGGACGGCTACCGCAACGTGCTCAACGCCGCGCTGCCGCTGATGGCGGCGGCGGGGTACGGACGCATCCTGGGTGTCACGTCGGGCGGCGGCTGGCGGGCCATGGACGCCGGCGCGTACGGCGACGCCAAGCGCGCCGTCGCGTCGCTCACGTGGGAACTCGGCCGGCATGCGCCGCCGGGTGTTGTGGTGAACGCGATGTCGCCGATCGCGGTGACGCGCATGGTCACCGCCGCAATGCAACGGGCCGGGCGGCCCGCGAGCAGCTCGGCTGCCAGTGCGGCCGGTCCGTTGTTCGGCTCGATGCCCGAGCCCGGCGACCTTGGCCCGATCGGCGCGCACTTGGTGGGCGACAGCTTCGGCTGGTGCAGGGGGCAGGTGATCTTCACCGCCGGCGCCGAGGTAGCGGTGGTCGAACAGCCACGTCTGCTCGAGGTTGTGCGCAGCGACTCTGTGCAGCCGATCGCGCGGGTGGTCGCCGTCGCCACACCCAAGGCCCTGCTGGCGAGCGAGGCGAAGCAGTTGAGTGGTGGCGGCAGCAACCCCCGGTTCGGGTCGGTGTTTGCCGAGTCGCTCGACGACGACGACGAAGCAACGCCTGTAGCGGTCGGTTCTGTCGTGATTTTCGCGAGCAGGCCCGAAGTGGCTGGATCTACTGCCGCCGCGCTTGAGACGCGCGGTGTGCTGTGCGACGTCGTCGAGATACCGGAAGGGCCCGTCTGCTTCGAAGACGCATCGGACACGCTCGTGGCTGCGATGAACCGCACTGGCCCGGTGGACGGCGTGGTGGTCGCCTTGTCGGGCCCCTTGTCGGCGGCACGGGAGTCGACCGAGTGGGGTCGCGTCCTCGCCGAGCACGACACGATCGTCGACGATCTTCACTCAGACGCCGCATGGGCCCGCGCGGTAGCGGACTATTCGGGTGAACTCAACCGCCCGGTCC
>JACCXE010000485.1 GCA_013697265.1 Actinomycetota bacterium
CTTCGTCTACAACGTGTTCAACACCGCCAAGATCACGTCGGCGATCGGCAACAACGGCATGAAGCAGATGTTCCGGGGCCCCGCGTCGCTGGTCTGCACGACCGGCGCCAGCGTCATCGCGAACTTCGGCTTCCTCAACCTGCCGACTGGCGATGAGAACACCGTTGGTCAATGCGGTTCGATCGCCACCAAGGGCTCACTCATCTCAGGGTCGCTGTAACGCGACTCCCTGACGTGCCGTAGGCGCGTCACCCCCACCTCAACCGTTTTTGAAAGGACTCCCGTTGCGCATCTCTCTTAAGCGCGGCCTGACGGCAGTGGCAGTGGTTGCCATGGTCGCCTCGGTCGCGCAGTTCCTCACCGTCTCACCGGCATTCGCGAACGGCACCCTGCAGGGCGCCGCCACAACCAAGGCTCCGGGCGGTACCACCAACAAGCAGGCCGGCAACAGCGCGACCCCGGGTGGAGACTTCACCCTGCGCTTGCCCGCTGGCGCCTCTTGCGAAGGCGACGGCCCGAACGACGGGTACCGCTGGTCCACCTACATGGTGCCGTCGTCGGTCGATCCGGCGACGTTGACGTTCGACTCGAGTGGTCCTGTGCCGCTCGGCACCGGTGCCAGCTTCCGTCAGCCGCTCTACAAGCCGACGTCGGATCCGATCGTCGAGCAGAGCCCGGCGGCGGCATCGCCGCCACCCGGGCCCGGCCCGATCATCAACATTCCGGACGCGACGTTCGCGTTCTTCAGCCCCGGCCAAGTGCCCGCGGGTGTCTACAACCTCGGCATCGCATGCACGCTCGGGCCGGCCAGCGCGACCCAGATGAAGAGCTTCTGGAACGTGCAGATGACCATCAGCACCGACGCCGTCACCGGTGGCCCGGCGCAGATCCACTGGGAGAACGGCACGTCGCCCGCGGCGCCTGTGCTCACCTCTGTCACTCCGAGTGCCGGTCAGGTCTCCGTGGCCTACACCCAGGCGGCGGCGAACCCTGCGCTTACCAACTGCCGCGTGACCGTGGCGACAAGCGCAGGCGGGCCCGAGGCGTTCTTCGCCAACTCGCCGACCTGCACGTCGCCGGTAACAGTTACGGGGCTGGCGAACGGCACGCAGTATTTCGTGCGTGCGACCGCCACTAACTCGGTAGGCACGAGTGTTGCGTCGAACGAGTTGAGTGCTACGCCGAACAATCCCGCAGTAACGGGCCTCACGGCTACGCCGAGCCCGAACGCGGTTGCCCTCGACTGGAACGACGCTCCGTCGGCACCGGCGAGCTACACCGTCGCTTACTGCACCGGTTCGGTCGCAACCTGCACGCCGGCCTCCGGCAGCTATGTGGCCTCGGCCACTCCGACGGTGTCGAACGTGACGATCACGCCCCTCACGGCTGGTCAGCTCTACACGTTCACCGTCACCTACGGCCCGGCTGGAACGTCGAGCCCCGCCTCGGTGCAGGGCACGCCGCTGTCCAACGCCATCCTGCTTCAGGACCTCACGGTGAGCCGTCCCAACGGTGCGCTCGTGCTGACGCAGGTGTGTGGCAACTACGGCGCGGTTGGCTCTGAGCCGGCTTCGCTCGGCTTCTCCGCCTTCGCCGCTGACACCGCAGTTAGCGGCGGCACCGCACCGACTACCGGCACAGCCCCGGGCGGCCCGGCGGACAGCAACTTCAGCGGCTATCCCTACCCTGAGGACGCCAACGGCCTGTCGACCGCGGTGTATCCGACGCACTGCGGCGTGAACCTCGGCGTCGCGAAGTTCGTGAAGTCGGGTACGGGTGCTGGCCAGTTCTTCGCCGCCAGCGGCCGCCTCAACCAGGTGACGATCGTGGACACCCGCGACACCGATCCCGGTTGGACCGTCAACATGACGATGGGTCAGTTCAGCGCCGGACCCGGCAAGGACTTCAGCGGCAACCAGCTCGGCTGGACGCTGCAGACGACCGACACCGCCGCCTTCACCGACGGCTCGAACAACACCTACGACCAGGCCGTGACCACGGGAACCAACCTCGCCCCGAACACCGTCGGCGGCGCGGCCAGCCCGCACATGGTGGCGACGGTGCCAAGCGCACCGACGCCGCACATGGGTCTGGGCATCGCAACCCTCGATGCGCGGCTCAAGCTGCTCATCCCCGTCCACGAACAGAACGGCACCTACACCGGTCAGCTGACCATAAACGCCGTTTAGACACGCAATGCAGTAACCGCCGTGCAGCGGTGGGGGACAGTTTCGGCTGGCCCCCACCGCTTACGGCGTTCAAATCCGAACACGAAGGACGAACGATTTTGATGAAGACCGGGCGCGCGTTTCGGGCAGCTACCGCGGCAGCGGCCACGTTGCTCGCCGTGGTGGTGCAGACGAGTCCGAGTCGGGCGGCCACAACCACAACCACAACCGCGCCACCGGCGCCCGGCGCCGAGAACGTCGCGCCCGGCGTCGTGGTGAACAGCTGGGCACTATCGCCCGCTGGGTCGCAAGACCCGAGCCAGCCCGGTGAGCGACCGAACCTGTCCTACGCGGCGACACCGGGCCAGGTCATCAGCGACTCAGTCACGTTGTTCAACTTCAGCAACGTCGCGTTGACGTTCCGCATTTACGCCACCGACGCGTTCAACAACGCCGAAGGTGCCTTCGACCTACTGTCCGGCAACAAGAAGCCGACCGACGTCGGCAGTTGGGTCACGGTGCCTCAGGAGGTGCTGGCGCTGCCGGCCAAGAGTCAGGCCACCTTCCCGATCACGATTCGGGTGCCAGCCAAGGCGTCGCCCGGCGACCACGCCGGGGCGGTGCTCGCGTCGAGCGCGACCCAGGGCTCGGGCCCCGACGGCAAGATCATCAACGTCGATCGCCGCACCGGAAGCCGCGTGTACGTGCGCGTCGCCGGGCCACTGCGACCGGTGCTCGCGATCACCAAGGTGCACACCACCTACCGCCCGCGCCTCAACCCCTTGGCCGGGAAGAACGACGTGTCGTACCGCATCGAGAACGAGGGCAACGTGCGGATCGCGGGCAAGCACCGCGTGTCGGTGAGCGGACTGTTCGGCCTCGGCAAGAAGGTGAATGCGTTCCAGGATGTGCCCGAGCTTCTTCCGGGCCAGGGCGTCACCGTGTACGCCTCGTTCAACGGGCTACCGGCCACCTTCCTCGACTCGGCCAACGTGAAGCTCGATCCGAGTGACGTCGAGGGTAAAAAGCTGGGCGTCGTATCCCGAAGCGCCTCGACCATTGCGATTCCGTGGACGCTGGTCGCGGTCGTCGCCATCGCGTATTTGCTGGCCTACGCGCGTCGGGCGTACCGGCGCCACGCCAATGACGAGGCCATCGCGCCGAGGGCCGGAGCCACGCCGCAACGCGCATGAGCAGGCTTGTGAGAGCGCTCACGTGGGCCGTCGCCATCGCGCTATCGCTGGCGGCGGCCGGCCCCGCTGGTGCCGCTGCACCGGCCCCGTCGGTAACGCTCGACCGTGCGTCGGTAAACCTCGCCGACACAATCCTGGTGTCGCTACACGACTGGCCGATTTACGACGCGGTAACCGTGTCGGTGTGCGGAAACGGGGCGCGTCGCGGGTCGGTGGACTGCAACCTCACGAACAGCCAAGGCCTCGGCATCAACCGGTTCGACGCGCAACACGTGACGCAGTTTGCGGTGCACGCGCCCCCGTTCCCGTGCCCGTGCGTGGTCCGGGTGTCGAATGCGACACAAAGCCTCCTCGCAGTGACACCCATCGCAATCGCCAACTTTCCGACGGCACCTATCGTCGGCGACGCGTACCGATCACCCCTGGCGATCACGCTGCGCGTGCGCCACGCCCCGCAGGGTTTCGCCGCAACCGTCCGCTCACGGCTTGGCGGCCCGACGAGTTACGTGGTGCGCGTGACGCTGCGCAACCGCTCGACCGACGTGCTCGACGCGATAACGATCCGGGCCCGCGCCGGTCGCCGGTCGGGCGATCAGGCCCGGTTGGTGGACATCAGGGGCCCAGGCCAGTTGGCGCCGGGTGCAACGTGGTCAGCCGAGCGCCGGGTCACGCTGGCCGCGCCGGTGCTGGGTCGCTTCCGATGGACGGTCACCGCGTCGGGTGCGGGCCCCGCCGCGACCGGGCGAGCCACTACGGACCACGTGCCGGTGTTGCTCTATCTGATCGTGCTTGCCTTAATCGCCGACGTTGCGTGGATCGTTGTTCGGCGGATGAAGCGACCGAAGCGAACTATTCCTCGAACTCGAGGCGAGCTAGCCATAGTCCCGGCGCGTTGATCTCGGCCGGCGTGGGCAGCCCGGCTTTCTTGTTCCACAGGTGCGCGAGCGCGTCGGGATCGGCGCGCTCGATTACACCTTCGACGAAGGCCACGCCCTTCTCGCGCGTGTCGGGGCCCAACGACAGGCCCAGCATGCGCTCGGCGAACCGCTGGTCTTCGTCTTTGCCTTGACGGCGGCGGCGCAGCGCCTCGGCCAGCATCTGTGGCTGGCCGGTGACGCGTGGCCCCACAGACGACATCACGTGGTCGACGACGCCGATGATGGCGGCGACACCGGCCGTGAGTTGGGTGAGCGTCTCGCGCTGGGCGTCGGTCTGGATTGCGCCGAGCAGCGTTTCGGGGTTGCCGAGGATGCGCTCGAGCGAGCCGGCGTCGCTCGGGTCGATCTCGCCTAGGTGCTCTTCGATGTTCGAGCCGTCGACGCTGAACCCTCTGACGTATTCACCGACGAGTTCCTCGATGCGGGCCCGCACCGCGGGTGCGCCGAGAATCACGTGGAAGCTGAGTTCTTCGACCAGCACCCACAACCGCAGGTCGTCGATCGGCAGGTCCCACGCTTCGGCAAACGCATCGAGGTTGGTAGCCACGATCTGCAAGGGCGCGTTCGCAGGGCGGGGGAGGGGCAGGTCGTAGGGGCCCAGGCCGCGTTGCGCGAGTTGGCCGACCATCACGCCGGCCTGCATGCCGATGAGCACCGGGCTCATCATCTTCCCGAGCCCACCGAGGAAGCCCGTGGCCTCGTCGACTTCTACCCCTGCGATCGGATCGTTGGCGTTGCCCACGGCCGTGGCGAGTTGTTCGAGGATCGGACGGTAGGCGTCGAGGGCGGTCGCCGCCCACTCGGCCCGCGTCGCGATCTGCACCGCGGCGGCTGCCGCCTCGATCACTAGCCCGGTCGATTCGCCGACGTGGAGCGCGGCGATAGCGAACAGTTCCTCGTAGCGGATGCGCTGCACCGGGTCGACGTTCGACTCGCTTTGGCCGCCCGTCGCCACCCAGAGTCCGGTCTGACGGGCGATGTCGAAGTTCAGGGTGCCGCCGCTCTGGAACATGCCGGCGAGGTCCTTAAAAAGAGGAATTCCGTCGAACGGACTTCCCCCGACTGGACCTTCGTCTGTCATGCGAGCATCGTAGGGCGATGGCGACCACGGCAGTTCTCGGCCCCGACACCCCTGTGGGGGCGGCGATAGTGCGCAAACTGCGCCTCGACGGCCACGAGGTGATCGAAGCGTCGCCCACCGGTTCGACCGTCGAACTGAAGGCGGCGCTGGCCGGCGCCACCGCGGTGGTGCACGCGGCGGCGCCCGCCGACACCGAAGCGATCCTCGACGCGGCGGCCGGTATCGGCGCCGAACAGGTGGTGCTGTTGTCGTGCGCGGCGGTGTACGGCGCGTGGGCCGACAACCCGGTGCCGTTGACCGAAGACGCGATCCTGCGGCCCAACCCCGGCATCGACGAAGTCGCGGCTCGTGCTGAGATCGAGCGCCGCAGCCACGAGTGGGCCGCCGATCATCCCGGGTGCCGCGTCACGATCTTGCGACCCTGTGCGGTTGTGGTTCCCGGTGCGGACGACTGGCCCGTAGCCGACCTCGAGGGCATCGCCGGGCTCGGATCGGGCGACGGAGCGCGGCCGGTGCAGTTCCTCCACGTCGAAGACCTGGCCGGCGCGGTCGCGGTTGCCCTCAACAACAAAATCACCGGCGCGCGCAACGTAGCCCCCGAGGGCTGGATCAACGAAGACGAAGCGCGGGCGTTGTCCGGCGGGCGGATTGTGGCGTTGCCCGAACCGGTGCGGCGCGCCGTGCGGCGGTTACGACTGGGCAAGACCGTGAACCGCGGCATCGACGCGTTGGCTTCGCACGCGTGGGTGGTAGCCAGCGACGCGCTGCGCGCCGACGGTTGGGCGCCCGTGTACGACAACCGCGAAGCACTTGTGGCCACCCGTCGGCCGACGTGGTGGCAGCGGTTGTCGCCTACCAAGCGCCAAGAGTTGTCGATGGCCGTGGTCGGAGGCGCCGCGGTGATCGGCGTTGTCGCCGCCGTCGTCGGTCTGCGCCGCCGTTCCCGCCGCACCGCTTGACATATCGATAATCGTTGGTATCGTTTATCGATACTAACGATTATCGATAAGGGGTTTGCCATGGAACGACAGTCGCCGACGGTATTCGCTTCTTGACGGGTTTGGCCACGCTCATCGTCGCGGTCGGCGTCGTGTTCGGCCTGTTCACGATCGGCCACGCGGTTACCGGCCAGGGCCGCGACGAGATCGCGGTTCATCACCAGATCGACGGCCGCCAAGTGAAGGAACTGCCCGAGCACGTGATCCGCACCCACAGTGTCGAGGTGACCTCGAAGCTCACGCACGCGTCGCGCCGGGACAAGTGGGTCGTAGCCGCCCGCGATATCGGCCCGATCGCGCTAATTCTGGCCTTCGCGTTCCTAGCCCGCTCGATCTTCCTCTCGGTGCGCGACGGTGATCCGTTCACCGAGACGAACGTCAGGCGCATACGCGCAGTCGGCTTCCTCTGTCTCCTCGGCGTTCCGCTGGTGGGATCTTCAGCTCGAAGATGAACATCGAACTCGCCCACTCTCTGGACGACACGCTGTCCACGTCCGACAACATCTCGTTTGCCGGGCCGCTCGTCAGTATCGCGGTGTTCGCTCTGGCCGAACTGTTCTCGCAGGGCGTGCGCTTGCGCCAAGACGTCGAAGGCCCCGTCTGAGGTGTCGGCCGAATCGGAGTTCGGCATCACGGTGCACCTCGACGGGTTGCTCGAGGCCCGGGGTATGACCCTTACCGAGTTGGCGGAACGAGTCGATGTCACCGTCGTGAACCTGTCGATACTGAAGAACGGACGGGCCCGGGCGATCCGGTTCTCGACGCTCGCCGCAATATGCGGAGTGCTCGAATGTCAGCCCGGCGACCTGCTCGTCCACAGCGGCTAGCGACTTTCGTCGAAAGTCTTAGTTAACGGTTCGTTCTTTGAGGGTGACGGAGAACGTCTGCGGTTTGCCCGCGCGCGACACGGTTACCTTCACGACATCGCCGACCTTGCGGGTGCGCACGTTCACGATCACGTCGGCGATGCCGCTCACCGTCTTGCCGTTCACGGTCGTGATGACGTCTTGCGGGCGCAAGCCGGCCACGTCGGCGGGGCTGTCCTTGGTGACTTCGTTGACGAGCGCGCCACCGGTGATGCCCAGCGACTTTGCCATCGTGAGGTCGAGGTCTTCACCTCGCACCCCGAGCCACACGTGCACCACGCGGCCGGTGTTGAGCAGCTGCTCGGCGACGTCGCGGGCGATGTCGATCGGGGTCGCGAAGCCCAGGCCCTCGGCGCCGACCTCGCTCACCGCGATCGCGGTGGTGATGCCGATCACATTGCCGTCAGAATCGACCAGCGCTCCGCCCGACGACCCGGGCGAAATCGGTGCGTCGGTTTGGATCATGTCTACGAGGGGAGGGCCGTCGTTGTTGTCGATACGACGGCCCAGCGCACTGACGACGCCGACGGTTACCGACGGCCCGCCTGAGAGGCCGAGCGGCGAGCCGATGGCGATGGCCTGTTGACCTACCTGCAACCCGCTCGTGGTGCCGAGGGTGGCTACGGGCATTTCGGATTCGACCTTGAGTACGGCGACGTCGGTGTCGGCGTCGGTGCCCACGATCTTGGCCGTGAGCGAACGCCCGTCGGACGCGATCACGACCACGTTCGAGGCGCCGTCGACCACGTGGCGGTTCGTGAGGATGTGGCCGTCGGTGCGGAAGGTAACGCCGGACCCCGACACTTTCTGGCCGCCGCTGCTCGTAGCCCGGACCTCGACGATCGCGGGACGAAGGCGCTGAG
>JACCXE010000486.1 GCA_013697265.1 Actinomycetota bacterium
AGCAGGGAAGCGAGGCTCTTGGTGCCGATGCGCTCGTTCGACGTTGAACGATTGGCCACCGCTTCGCGGTAGGCGTTGCGGCGAGCCTCGGCCCGCACCGCGTTCGGGTGGGCCCGACGCGCCTTGCTCGGATCCTCGGCCTCGTCGGTGTCGGTCGGGCTCAACAGGTCTTCCAACCCGACCTTGAGCAGGGCAAGCGCTTCGGTCCGCATCTGGGAGATGCGGGATTCCGTCACGCCGATCTCGTCGGCCAGCGTGGCCATGGTCTTGTCCTCGAGGAACGAGCCGATGACCACCTGACGCAGGCGATCGGGCAGAGCGGCGACCGCGTCGACCAGGTAGCCGCGGCGCTCGTTCTCCTCGATGGCGTTCTCGGGGGTGAGATCGTCGGAGGCGATGGTCTCGCCGATGGTCATGCCGTCGGCGGTCATGCCGTCGAAGGTCAGCACCACGGCGCGGTTGACGTTGTCGGCAACCTCGATCACCTCGCGGGGGTCCCACCCCAACGCACCGGCAATTTCGACCGGCATGGGGGAGCGGCCCAAAACCGGCGTCAACTTCTCGGTGACGTTTGCGACCTGACGGGCCCGAGAGCGAACCGAGCGGGTGGCCCAGTCGGCTCGGCGCAGCTCGTCGAGCAGCGCACCCTTGATGCGGGTGTTGGCGTAGCGGTCGAAGCGCACGCCCCGCTCGGGGTCGAAGCCGCGGGCAGCCGCGGCGAGTGCCGTGAGGCCAGCTGACTCCAGGTCGTCGCGGTTGACGTGTCGGGGGATGCGGGTGGAGAGCTGGGAAACTGCGTAGCCGACGAGATTCATGTGCTCGCGGATGAGACGCTCTTCGGCACGCAGCGGGCGGGTTTGGCGGTTCACGGGCATGCATGCATCCTCCGGATTTCCCGGCGCAGGCACCATCCGTCTATTGGGCCATTTTTGGGATCTGAATGACTAGGCGTTGAGTAGTCCGGTCGAGGCCGTTGGGTAGGTTTTGGTTCGTGAGCAACGACCCAGCAACGCCGTCCCCCGCCCCCGAGGTCAGCACCGACGAGTTGGCTTCTGCGTTGGATTCGGGCGCGTATGTCCTAGATGTACGGCGCGACGATGAATACGCCGAGAAACACCTACCCGGCGTGGTGCTGATACCCCTCGACCAGTTGGGGGCCAGGGTCGCCGAAGTCCCGACGGATTGCCCCGTCTGGGTAATTTGCGCGGCCGGTGCGCGTTCGATGAACGCGGCCACTGCGCTGCGCGGCGTCGGCGTCGACGCGGTGTCGGTGGCGGGCGGCACGAACAAATGGGTCGAAGAGGGCCGTCCGTTCGAAACGGGCGCATGACCTCGATCGTGGTTGCCGCCGGGGGCACCGGCGGCCATATCTACCCGGGCCTGGCGACCGCCGACGCGGTGCGGGCCCTGGACGCGTCGGCCGAGGTCGCCTTCATCGGCACGCCCCGCGGTCTTGAACAGCGGCTGATCCCGCCCGCGGGCTACCCCCTGGAGTTGGTCGACATGTTGCCGTGGCGCGGCGCCCGCCGGGCACCGGGCTTCGGCGTTGCCGTGATGCGGGCGTCGCGACAATCGGGGGCCGTACTCAAGCGACTGGGCGCCGACGCCGTGGTGGCGATGGGCGGGTACCCGTCGCTACCGACGGTGCTGGCGGCGCGGCGGCGCGGGATTCCCGTGGTCATCCACGAGTCGGGGGCCACCGGCGGACGGGCCAACAAGCTGGCGGCGCGGTTCACGCCCAACGTCGCGCTGTCGTTCGGTTCGGCCGCAGCCTCGTTCCCCGGCCGTCAGGCCCGGGTGGTGGGCATGCCGCTGTCGGCCGACATCGCGTCGTTCGACCGCGACGCACTGCAGGCGGCGGCGCGGGCAGAGTACGCGGTGGGTGACGGCCAGCGGATGGTCTTGATCAACGGCGGCTCGCAGGGTTCGGTAACGCTGAACGCGTTGGCGGTTGGGCTCGGCGAGCGGTGGCGCGACCGCCACGACATACGGGTTGTAGTGAAGACCGGGCGCGACAACTTCGACGACGTCGTCGCGTCGCTGGCCGCAAACGGTGGTCAAGCGGTGGTGACGCCGGTCGTCTATCTCGACCGCATGACCACCGCGTACGCCGCGGCCGATGTCGCCGTGTGCCGGGCCGGGGCGGGAACGGTGGCCGAGTTGGCGACGTGTGGGCTGCCGTCGATACTCGTGCCCTATCCGTTCTCGCTCGACGACGACCAGGGCCACAACGCCACGGTGCTCGTGGACGCGGGCGCCGCCGTGATGGTGCGCGACCCCGAGGCAACGGCGGGCAACGTCGGCGCCAAAGTCGAAGACTGGTTCACGGCGCCCAGCGTGTTGGAGGCGATGGCGTCCGCCGCGAACGGCGCCGGTCACGCCCACGCTGCGACCACCCTGGCGCAATGGGTGCTCGACCTCGCGGCCTAGCGTTACGCCCGCCATGGCCATCCCCCGGTATTTCCTGCTGAAGCCCACCGATTCGCTCGGCACCGCGATGACGCGCGTGAGCGCGAACGGCGAAGGCTTCGCTGCGGTTGTCGACGATGAGCGCAAGTTGCTCGGCACGTTCTGCGACACCGACGGGCGAAACGCGATGCTGCGCGGTGTCGGGTTCGAGGCGCCGGTTGGAGAAGTGATGATGAAGAAGGCGACCGAGATGTCGCGGCTGCCGGGCGAGTTGGTTCTCGACAAGGGCAAGGTTGTCGACATCGTGAAGATCGCGCGTCCACCGGTGGACGGCGTGGTGATGGCCGGAGGCAGGGGGACGCGCTTGCGGTCGGTAACCGGCAACGTCCCCAAGCCGTTGCTGAGCCTGGGCAGCAGCACGATCATCGAGCGGATCATGACCAACATGGCGGCCGCCGGTGTCGAGCACTCGTGGGTCGCCGTTAACTACAAGGCCGCGATGTTCCACCGCAAGATCGGCACTGGCGAGCGCCTCGGAATGGCGGTCGACTTCCTGCGGGAAGACGCGCCGCTGGGTAACGCCGGGGCGCTGTCGTTGTTGCCCCGAAAGGGGCCGAGCACCGTGCTCATCACCAACGCCGACCTCATCACGGG
>JACCXE010000490.1 GCA_013697265.1 Actinomycetota bacterium
CCTCGTCGGTGACCCATCCGGTATCGGTGACGGGCGGGTACACCACGTTGGCGGTGATGCCACTCGCCGCCAGTTCGATCGACGCGGTCATCGTGTAGTTCTCGAGTGCCGCCTTCGCCGCGCCGTACGACGCCTCGCCCGGAAACCCCATCGGCCCACCCGATGTGAGGCTCACGATGCGCCCCCACGTGGCGCGGCGCGAGCGGTGGCGTTGGGCGAACGCCGAGATCATCAAGGCGCCGCCCCGGGCGTCCACCAAATACTGCGCGTCCACGGTGTCGGCCGTAACGACGCTGTTGTCGCGGCCGATCCAGTCGGCGGCGTCGTAACCGAAGGTGTCCTTGCGCCATCCGCTGGCGTTGTTCACAAGCACGTCGACCGCGCCGAGTTCGGCTTCGACCGCGTCGAATAGGCGCGTCGGTGCGTCAGGGTCGGCGAGGTCGGCCTCGATCGCGAAGCCCCGACGGCCCTGCGCTTCGATCGCGGCCACGGCGTCGCTGCCGTCGCGCCCGCGTTGTTCGCCGTACGCCACGGGCCGGCCCGCGCTGGTGTCCTCGGTCAAGCGCAGGTACGTGATCGCAACGTCGGCGCCGAGTCGCGCCAACGCGATCGCGGTCGCGGCGCCGATCCCCTGGTTCGCACCGGTAACGAGCGCGACCCGTCCCGAGAGTTCTGTCACGCGGCGGAACTTAGGCGGACTCCGAGGGCTCGAGCGCGCCGAACCCGCGATCGATCGCTGCGACCAGAATCGCCGCTAACAAGGCATGATCTCGGGTCATGGACAAAGCACAGATCTGGTCGGCCATTCACAAGGAGCGCCAGGCCCTCGCCTCCGACCTCGAAAAGGTCAGCGGGCCAGAATGGGACACGCCCTCACTCTGCGAGGGTTGGTCGGTGCGTGACGCGCTCGCCCATATGACGGGCACCGCGCAGATGACGCCGCTCAAGTTCATCCCGAAGTTCGTGGGCGGCGGGTTCAACCTGCCCAGGCTCCAGCGCAAGGACATCGACCGCATCAATCAGGGCGACACGCTCGCCGCCTTCAAAGCCGAGTTGACGTCCACCACGTCACCGCCCGGGCCGACGCTTACGTGGCTGGGCGAGACGATGGTGCACCCGATGACATCCGCCGCCCGCTTGGCATCGCGTACGACTACCCGCCCGGCGCCGCCGCCGCCGTGGCCGACTCCTACAAGAACTCGAACCTCGTCATGGGCTCGAAGAAGCGCATCGCCGGGGTGCGCCTCGTCGCCACCGACACCGACTGGACCCACGGCGAGGGTCCGGAAGTGACGGGAACGATGATGGCACTGGTGATGGCGATGGCCGGGCGCAAGGCGGCGTTGGCCGACCTGGCTGGCGACGGCGTACCGACGCTGGCGGCGCGCTTCTAGCCGCGCCGGCGGGCGGCACCGAACGCGATCAGGCGGTGCAAAAGCGAGCCGGGCAACCGGGACAGGAAATCGATCACGTTGGCGTCGACACCGATCAGCGCCCGACGACGATTCGCTTGCACCGCGGCGAGGATCTCCTTGGCGGCGCGCGTCGGTGACGTTACGGCGAGGCGCTGGAAGGCCTTGTCGAGATCGGCTCGGGTTTGGCCCGACTGTTCCATGATGCTGTGGTGAACGCGACCGTTGCGGGCGATGTTCGTCTTGATGCCGCCCGGGTGCACGGTGGTGGCCGACACGCCGCATTTCGCGACGTCGAGTTCCATGCGTAACGCGTCGGTGAAGCCGCGCACGGCGAACTTCGACGCGTTGTACGCCGATTGCGACGGGATCGACGCCAGACCGAACACGCTCGACAGATTCACGATGTGCCCGTCGCCGGCTGCCTTCAGGTGAGGCAGGAACGCCTGGGTGCCGTGGACAACGCCCCAGAAGTTGACGCTCATCAGCCACTCGAAGTCGGCGATGTCCATCGCCTCAATCGGCGCGGCGAGCGACACGCCGGCGTTGTTGAAAATCAGGTTGACCCGGCCGTGATCGGCGACGACGACGTCGGCCCAGGCGAATACCGCGGCGCGGTCGGCCACGTCGACGCGTTGCGACGACACCTTGCCGCCGAAGCCCTCGCACAACGACACCGTTTCGGCGAGGCCGACTTCGTCGACATCGCACAGCGCCAGATGCGCGCCCTGGCCGGCGAGGTTGACGGCCAGCGCCCGGCCGATGCCCGACCCGGCACCCGTTATCGCGGCGACCTTGCCGTAGAAGTTGTTCATGCGTGCACCGTTTCGCGAGCGGGGTTCGTGAATTTCATGACGTCGTCGTGAATACCGTTGACGCGCAACGCGCGGTAGTCGGCCAGGTAGCTCTGTTTCATGATCCACGGGAACGAGGCGCCCTGCTTGGGCAACCGGTCGGCGGCACGTGCGACGTAGCCCGAGGTCAGGCCGAATACGGGAGAGTCACCGACCGTGACGTTGCTCGCGTCGGGCGTGCACTGGCGTAGGCCGGTGTAGTACATGTGATTCAACAGCTTGGTTACGTACACGCTGATGAGGTCGACCTTCAGCGTCCACGAGGCATTGGTGTAACCGATCGCGATCGCCAGGTTCGGCACGCCGTTGAGCATCATGCCCTTGTAAGTGACCTTGTCGGCCGGGTTGACCGGCGCGCCGTCTACCGATAATTCGACGCCACCGAGGAACAACACGTCGAGGCCGGTGGCGGTGACGATGATGTCGGCTTCGAGCTCGGTTCCGCTGTCGAGCAAAATGCCGTTAGGCGTGAACGTCTTGATTCGGTCGGTCACCACCGACGCGCGGCCGTCGCTGATCGCGCTGAACAGGTCGCCGTTGGGCACGAGGCACAGCCGCTGATCCCACGGGTTGTATTGGGGGGTGAAGTGGGTGGTCACGTCGTAGCCCTCAGGCAGCTGGCGCGTGACGTGAAGTCTCAGCAGCGCTTGGACCAGCGTGGGCCGCTTCCTGCTGATGAAGTACGACGCTTGCGTGGTGAGCGCTTTGAACCAGCGAATGACGGGCCCGCTCACCCGCGCCGGCAGCATGCGGCGAAGCAGGTTCGCGATCGGGTCCTTGGCCGGCACCGACACGATGTAAGTGGGCGACCGCTGCAGCATCGTGACGTGCTCGGCGTCTTCGGCGAGCGACGGGATCAGCGTGACGGCCGTGGCGCCTGAGCCGATCACAACGATCCTTTTGCCCGCGTAGTCGAGGTTCTCCGGCCACTGCTGCGGGTGCAGGATCGTGCCGCCAAACGAATCGGTGCCGGGGAACTCGGGCGTGTAGCCCTTGTCGTATCGGTAATAGCCGGTGCAGCTGAAGATGAAGTCGGCCGTGAGCTCGAACGTTTCGTTCGTGTCAGAGCGGTGGGCGGTAATGCGCCACCGTGCGTCGGCCGACGACCAATCGGCCGACACGATCTTGTGATTGAAGCGAATGTGTTTCTCGACGCCGGTCTCGCGCGCCGTGTCTTCGATGTACTGCAGGATTGATGCACCGTCCGCGATCGACTTCTCGCCATCCCAGGGACGGAACGAGTAGCCGAGGGTGAACATGTCGGAGTCTGAGCGGATCCCGGGGTACCGGAACAGGT
>JACCXE010000506.1 GCA_013697265.1 Actinomycetota bacterium
CAGCTGCTCATCAGCCGGTAGCAAGTCCACCGTCGTCTCGAGCGGGGTCGTCGGTGCCGGCGCCACCGTCGTCGTCGGCGGGGCAGTAACCGGCGGGGCAGTAACCGGCGGCGCAGTCACCTGGGGAGCTGCCGGCGCTGTCGTCCGCACCCTCGGGATGGTCACGGCTGGCGCGGTCTGCGGTGGAACTGTTACGGCTGGCGCACTGCCCTTGAGGGTCGCGAACTCATGGGCCGTGTAGAGCATCCCCGCGGTCGTGCGCACGGTGCCCACACCGATGTGGGTGAAGGTCGGGTCGACCAAGTTCTTGTAGTGCCCAGGGCTGGCGATGAAGGCATCCATCAGCGAACTGACCGTCGGGCCGAAGCCGACGTTCTCACCTAGACGTAGCCACAGCGAGGTGATGCCGGCCCGCAGGTCGAGGCGATGCGAGATGCCGCCGGCCTGGGCCATCTCTTGCGACCAATCCTGCGCGATGCCAGAGAGTTGCCCGTCTATCGCCAGCGGGTTGAGGCCTTTTGACGCGCGTAGTTGGTTGATCGCCGATACGAACAAGGTGCTCTGATCGGGAGCCGCTGAGATGTTCGCAGGCGACTCGGCCACCGCGCAGCTGACTTGCAACGGGGAGGCCACGGCCCAAGCTGCAGCAAGAACGGCCACCACCAGCGTCGTGGAAAAGGTGGTCAAAACGGTCCTTGCTTGCAGCTTCACGGACCACCTATCGGCGCGTCTCTTCCTAGGATGAGCGCGTGAACCTCGCAGCCATTATCGACGGGCACCCCGACGACGCTCCCGCCGTAATGAGTCGCGGTGAGATCACAACGTATGGAGATTTGCGGCGCCAAACCGGTGAGCTTCGCGGTGCTTTGACTCGTTTGGGCATCGAGAGTGGAGACCGTGTCGCGATCGCCATGGCCAACAATTGGTTCTTCGTTGTTTCGTATCTCGCCGTCGTCGGTGTGGGCGCGATCGCGGTGCCGATCAATCCGGCTAGCCCGGCGGCCGAGATGGAGGGCGAGCTCGGCGCTATCCGGCCCAAGATGTTGATCGCAGGGGCCGCGGCTGCGAACGGCGTCAACAATCTCGATGTCGCCAAGCTCGGCATCGAACACTTCGTTGCTCCGAACGGTTCGGGCATCGATGGCGCGTCGTTGTTCGACGACTTGTTCGGAGGCGAAGCCACCCCGATCGTGGACCGCGCCCCCGACGACGTGGCCGTGCTCATCTTCACGGCAGGCACCGGCGGTTCGCCCAAGGCCGCCATGCTCACGCACTCGAACCTGGTGTCCAACATCGAGCAGGCCCAGGGCGCGCAGGGCAACGAGATTTTGGCCAGCGACGTCGGCCTCGGCGTGCTGCCGATGTTCCACATCTTCGGCCTCAACGTCGTGCTCGGCATCTCACTGCACGCGGGCGCGTCGGTGGTGATGGTCGAACGCTTCGACCCGATCTCCGCGGTCGAGACGATCCGGGATCGCAAGGTCACCGTCGTCGCGGGCGCGCCCACGATGTTCGCCACGATCGCGTCGCTGCCCCGCGTCACTGCCGCCGACCTGGCCAGCGTGCGCCTGGCGATCACGGGCGCGGCGCCGCTGCCACCCGATATCGCCACCGACTTCGAAGAGCGCTTCAACCTCCCATTGCGCCAGGGCTACGGCCTCACCGAGGCGTCCCCCGTGGTCACGTCGTCGGTGTTCGAAGGCGAGCCCCGGCCCTTTTCGATCGGCACCGTGCTGCCGGGAATGGAAGTTCGCCTGATCGACGAGGAAGGCGAGGACGCGCTCGAGGGCGACGCGGGCGAGATCTGGGTGCGCGGCCCCAACGTGTTCGCGGGGTACTGGGAAGACGCCGAGGCCACTGCGCGCACCAAGACCGAAGACGGATGGTTACGTACGGGCGACGTCGCCATCACCGACGACGACGGCTTCCTCTACCTCGTCGACCGCGCCAAAGACCTCATCATCGTGTCGGGGTTCAACGTCTACCCGGCTGAGGTCGAAGACGCGATCATCGCCCACCCCGGTGTGGCCGACGTGGCCGTTGTCGGTGTGTCGCACCCGCACACCGGCGAAACGGTGAAGGCCTTCGTGGTTGCCGCCGGAGGGGTGCATCTCGAAGAAGACCAACTGATCGACTTCGTCGGCAAACGACTGGCGCGTTACAAGTGCCCGACCAAGATCACCTTCGTCGACGAGATGCCTCGCGGTCTCGGGGGCAAACTGCTGCGCCGGGCGCTGCGGTAGCTACTTCTTCGTCACGACGTGGGGTCGTTTGGCCCGCGCCGCATCGCGTTCGCCCATGAGCCGAGTCGTCTCGTCTGATGGCGGGCCCGACAACATCGACGCAACCAAGTCGATGAGGTCGCTCACGAAAAGGCGGTCGTCGCGGTGGGGCCCGGTGCGGGCCCGTCGGCCGATCTCGGTAGCGCTGAACCGGATCGCGGCGAAGCGCCGGTGCAAACGCGCCGCGTCGTCGCCGATGAACGGCTCGACGAGAAGCCGCCAACGCTGCACCGAGTCGCGCGCCGTCGCCACGTTGGCCTCGTCGCCGCCGCGCTTGGCCGGGGGAATGTTCACCAGTTCGGCGTAGATCTGCAGATACGACAGGCCGCCGTGCTCGTCGTCGAGCTTCGACGCCAGGGGACGCACGAGCGCGGCCGCGAGCGCGCGGATGTCCTTCGTGCCTTGGGCCTCGTACTCGTCGAGCATCGCGTGGCGGCGGGCGTCGACGGCGGGAAAGTGCTTGGCGTTGATCGCCCGCAGGATCCCGCCCCGATCGCCGAAGTGATACTGGACCGCTACTGCGTTCTTCGCTCCCGCGGCGCGGTTGACTTCGCGCAGACTCACCGAAGCAATGCCATGCTCGGCGAACAGCATCTCAGCGGCGTCGATGAGGCGCTCGCGGGTGGACTCGCCGGCGTCGTCGGTCGCCTCCGACTGGCCAGCATGCAGGTGCATTTACCTATAATGCAGGTGAATCAATTCGTCTGCAAACCTTTAGGGGGACACGCACGTGGCGTGGGACTTTTCAACCGAGCCGGAATTCCAGAAGAAGCTCGACTGGTGCAAGGACTTGTGCGTCAACGAGATCGAGCCGCTCGACCTCGTTTTTCCGTACGCGATCCGTTCCAAGGATCCGAAGATCAAGGCGCTGGTGAAGCCGATCCAGGATCAGATCAAGGAACAGGGGCTGTGGGCGCTGTTCCTCGACGAGGAGTTGGGCGGGCCCGGCCTCGGCCAGTTGCCACTGGCCTTGCTCAATGAGGTAATCGGTGCCTACGGGTCGGCGCCCGCGTTGTTCGGTTCGGCCGCGCCCGACACCGGCAACATGGAGATGCTCGCCGCCTACGGCACCGACGAGCAGAAAGAGCGTTGGCTCACTCCCATGATCAACCAGGAGATCTGGTCGGCGTATTCGATGACTGAGCCCCAGGGCGGGTCAGACCCGAACCTGTTCAGGACCACCGCGGTCAAAGACGGCGGCGAGTGGGTTATCAACGGTGAGAAGTGGTTCACGTCGGCCGGTCGGGCTGCCGACATCCTGTTCGTGATGTGCACCAACGGCATGTTCGTGGTGCCCCGCGACACGCCCGGCGTCGAGATCCAGCCGTTCCCGTCGAGCCACAACCACATCATCTACAACGACGTACGCATCCCGCTCGACCACCTGCTCGGCCCTGAAGACGGGGCCAAGGTGTTGGCCCAGCGTCGCCTGGGCGGCGGCCGCATCCACCACGCCATGCGCACGATCGCCAACTGCAAGAAGGCGTTCGACATGATGTGCGAGCGGGCGCTGTCGCGCGAGTCGCACGGCAAGATCATCGCTGAGCACCAAATGGTGCAAGAGGCGATCGCCGAGAGCTACGCCGAGATCGAGATGCTGCGGCTGCTTGTGTTGCACGGCGCGTGGACCATCGACAACTCGTCGACCCAGGCGGCTCGCACGCAGATCGCGACGATCAAGTTCACGATGGCGCGCGTGTTGAAAGACGTGTCGTTCCGCGCCCTGCACATCATGGGATCGCTCGGCACCACCGACCTCACGCCGTTGCAGGCCATGTACGCGGCAGCCCCGACGATGGGCCTGGCCGACGGCGCCGACGAAGTGCACAAGGTCACCGTCGCCCGCAACGTGTTGAAGTCGTACCGGCCCCACGAGGGTTACTGGCCGACCGAGTACATCCCAGCGAAGAAGGCGAAGGCTCGCGAGCACTTCGCCGAGTTGTTTAAGAGCGACCCCTACTACGAGCAGTACGCCGACGGCATGGAGAAGTACATGCGCGGCCGCCACTAACCCCTCCCACCCTCAAGTTCTGCGCCACCAAACTTCCCCAGATCGCGTGATTTAGGCCCGCGTAGGGGAACTTTCGTGGCGCAGAACTCGTTTGGGGGATGGTCGTGGGCGGGTTGTGGCGAGTAGGAAGCCGGCGAACAACAGAGTTATCCCCAGCGCCAGCATTAGGACGAAGCCCCTCGTCTCGCCGACGAGTGAGTTGAGTAGGCCGGAGGCGCCGTTGGCGATGACGCCCAGAGCTATCAAGACGTTGGCCAACGCGATGCGGGGGAGGCGGGTGCGCAGGGCGGTGTAGGCCGAACCCGCTATCACCGCGGTGGCGCCGAGGCCCGAGCCGGCTGCGGCGAAGATTCGCGGGCCGGCACCAAAGACCTTTGATCCTTGGGCCAGTTCGGTTGTCGGCAGGGGTTGAGTAAAGGGGCTGGCCATCGCGACCCCGACGCCAATCGCGGTCAACACGATCGTGGCCGCCGCAACCCGGTCACCGACGCGGCGGCCGAAATGGAGGTAGACGGTGCCGATTGCCAGGACGGGCACGGTCGCAATCGCGCCCGCGGCGTAGAAACCTCGGAAGACCACGCCGTTCCAACCCCCGGCTATCCCGATTGCCAAGAACAGTGAAGCGAGGGCGTACAGGGCGAAGGAGGCGGCCCAGGCTGCTTCGTGGGGGCGTTTCTTGAGCAGCCAGCGTTCCCAAGTGGCAGCGCAGAATGCGGTGGCCAGCGCGGCGGCTCCTGCGGCCAGCGCGGTGTCGAACACCGCGTGATCGTAGAGCGGGCGGCCCGTCTGCGAGAATCT
>JACCXE010000511.1 GCA_013697265.1 Actinomycetota bacterium
TACGAGTTCGTAATCGGGGAAGCGGCGCAGTAGTTGTTCGAACACGATGCGTCCTTCCATGCGGGCCAGCGGCGCGCCGAGGCAATTGTGTTCACCAAAACCGAACGTGACGTTGGCGGGCGACGTCGTGCGCATCACGTCGAGTTCGGACGCGCTCGGCCCGTAGGCATCTTCGTCGCGGTTGCCCGACGCGTACATCAGCACGGCGAAATCGCCCGACTTGAGCGTCTCGGCGCCCACCTCAACGTCGGTAGTCGCGGTGCGGCCCATCGCTTGGATCGGCGTGACCCACCGCAACAGTTCTTCGACCGCGCCCGGCATCGCGGCCGGGTTGGCTACGAGGTGGGCCCGCTGATCGGGGTGCGCGGCGAGCGCCTCGGCTCCGCCGCTGAGCAAATGCCGGGTCGTCTCGTTGCCCGCGACCAGCAGCGTGATGCAAAACATCTGGATCTCTTGGGGCGTGAGTGTGCTCTGGGTCAGCACCGAGATCATGTCGTCGCGCGGCATCGCGGTACGCGCCGCGATTTCCTGTTCCAGGAACCTCGCGAACTCGATCACGAGGCTGACGATTTCGGGTGACGGGTTGTCGCTGACCTCGATCATGGCGTCTGACCACTTGCGGAAGTCGGCGAGGTCGGCGCCGGATACGCCCAACAACTCGGCGATCACGGTGACGGGAACCGGGCTGGCGACGTGTTCGACGAAGTCGATCTCTTCGCCGCGGGGTAGCCCGTCGAACACGCGGTCGGCTATCGCCTGGATCTGCGCCTCCATCGGCCCCGTCGCTCGCGGCGTGAAGTCGCGGCTCACGATGCGGCGGTAGTCGGCGTGCTCGGGCGGGTCCATGTGCAAGATCGAGCCGATGGGCGCCGACGCGCCCGGGCGGCGCGCCGAGTCGTTAACGAGCACGCCTCGCGCCGAAGAGAAGTTTTCGGTGTCGCGACTGATGGCCCGGATGTGGTCGTACTTCGTGATCAGCCACGTTTTTGGCAGACACTCGAACACCGGCGACTCACGCCGCAAAGTGGCCAACGCGTCGTAGTAATCGGGGTCGTTGAACGCTCCGGGCCGGTCAATCTTCATGTTGACATGAGTGTTAGATCCGGCCACGGCGACATACTACGGAGATGGCGGACGTCACGGTCGGGCTTGACATCGGCACGACCTCGGTGAAGGCCGTCGCCGTCAACGCAGACGGCGACGTGCTGGCGCGAGCCCGCGTCCCCCACGAGGTTCGCACGCCGGCCGCCGGTTGTTTCGAGCACGACGTCAACCAGGCGTGGCGCTCGGGCGTGGTCGAAGCGCTGCGGCGCGTGGCGGGGAACTTGACGGTCGCCGCGGTGAACGTGGCCGCGATGGTGCCGTCGTTGGGCGCGGTCGACGGGGCGGGACGAGCGCTCGGTCCCGGCCTGTTGTATGGCGACAAGCGGGGCGAGCACGCCTCCGATTCGACGCAGCCCGGCGACAGCGGCGAACTGCTCGCCTTTCTGGCCTGGCAGGCGGCCGAATATCCCGACGCGCACGGCTTCTGGCCCGCGCAGGCCGTCGCCAACAACGCGTTGTGCGGCGTCGGCGCGATCGACTCGTCCACCGCCATGACCGCGCACCCGCTGTTCGACTACACCCAGTGGGACTCGGCCCTCGCCAAGAACGCCGGCGCTTCGGTCGAACAATTGCCGACGATCGTGGCCGGCTACAACCCGGCGGGCGAGATCGCCGACGGCCCCGCCACAGGGGCACTCGTCGGAGCGGGCACGATCGACGCGTTCGGCGAGCAGTTGGTCGCCGGCGCCGACGGGACGGGTGACGTGCTGGTGCTGTGCGGCACCACGCTGATCACGTGGGGCGTAATCGATGAGGAGGCGCACGTCGACGGCCTCTGGACCATTCCCCACACGGCGCGGGGCAAGCTCTTAGTCGGTGGCCCGTCGAACGCGGGCGGGCTGTTCTTGGAGAGAGCCAAGCAATGGGTCGGCGCCGATTTCGCGGCGGCCGCCGCGGTCAGCGCTGACGACCTACCGGTGTGGTTGCCCTATGTGCGGGGCGAACGGACGCCGCTGCACCGCCGTGACCTGCGGGCGTCGATCAACGACGCCGCGCTGCACCACGGCCCCGAGCACTTGTTGCGCGCCGCGTACGAGGCGTCCGCGTTCGTCGTTCGCCATCACATCGACCTGGGCCACGGGGCCGGCCTGCGCGCCACTCGCATCGTCGCGACCGGAGGCGGAACACGCGACGAACTGTGGATTCGGGCGCTGGCCGACTGCACCGGCCTGCCGGTGCACGTGGCCGCCAACGCCGAGGGCGCCGCAGTCGGCTCCGCTTTCATGGCCCGCTGCGTCGCCGGGCTCGAAAAGTCGACCCGGGACGCCGGACGCTGGGCCCGCACCGGCCGCATCGTGGACCCCGACCCGACGTGGGTGGCAGCAGCGTCGTCCCGCTACGAAAGATTCCGCGAACTAACCCAAGCCGCCCTCGACGCCACCCCCTAACGCGTTCGCGTTTTCCAGCACCGTTTTCTGCGCGATTTTGGTTATTTCGCGCCGAATCACGGCGAAAACGGTGCTTACGATGCGCGGAACGGGCGGCGCTCCGCTTGCGCGAGCACGCGCAACAGCCGACGTCCGGCATCGTTGGGTGTGTCGTGGACCTCGCGCCAACTGAACCGGCCGCACAACCAGCCCGTCGCGGCGACCACGCGGGTCTCGCGGTTCGCGTCGTAGACCGGCTGGCCGGCGTGCTGCTGCCCGTCGAGTTCGAGGAAAACACCTAGCGCGGGCCAAGCGAGATCGACTCGAGCGACGAAGACGCCGTACTCGTCGTACACCTCGACCTGCCGGGTGGGGACGGGCGCACCGACACGGCGGGCAAGCTGCACCATGAGCGTCTCCAGCAGCGACTCGGTCGGCGGCGCGTTCGGCGGGCGCAGTGCGAGCACGTCGCGGATCAACCGCACCCCTTTCGTGCGGGACTGGGACATCGCGGGCAACGCGGCTTCGATCGCGTTGATCGTCGCGAGCCGCCGGAAGAGCGCGGACTCCAAGGCCTGTTCCCATCGCAAAGGATCTAGGTCCGCCGCGAGGTCGAGCAATGTGCGCAGGCCCGACGTCACACGGACGTCGTGCACAAGAACGACCTCATCGTCCGACAGATCGCGTCGGCCCGCTCGCTCCCGCGAATTGCTCGCCGTAGTCGGCACGGTGAACTCGGGACGGAGAATTCGTACTGAGTCGTAGCCGAGAAGCAGGCCCGCGGCGTTGCCGCTCACGGCGCCGCCCGTCGCCAGCGCCCCACCGATGGACTTCTCCAGCAGAGTCGGCGGCTCCGGCCCCTCGGCGTACACGCCGTGACAGACGCGCACCCGCCGTCCGGCGCGAACACTCCAATCCAACGCTCGGTACGTGATGCCCTTGGCCAACGCTTCGTCGGCCGTGAAGATCCGGCGCACTCCGCATCCCCCTCCCTTTGGAGCACCGAATTCGACGCGATTCGGGCCAAAGTCCGGTGAATCGCTTGGAAAACGGTGCTGAAAACACCGAAGGGGGAAGGGCGCGAGCCCGAAGGTAACGGGGCCCGCACAGGTTGGGAAGGGGCGGTTTGTAGAGGGTCTTAGAAGAGGTATTCGAAGTGTTGGGTTTCGACCATCAGCGGGAAGCGATAGCCGACGTAGAACGAGTGGAGATTGAGCATGCCTTCGTACTCCTCGACCTTTGATTCGATGAGGTCGACGCTGTCGGGTTCCTTTTCCTTCCACGCCCGGGCCCGGCGCAGTACCTCGTTGAAGTCGTC
>JACCXE010000017.1 GCA_013697265.1 Actinomycetota bacterium
CCGTCACGCAGCGGACGGCGCAGGTCGCTGGACACGCCACCCTCGACCGGTCGGGTGCCCTTGACCTCCAGGAGATCGGGAAGTGGTGATGACGATTTCGACTGGATGATCTGCTGCACGGTGATCCCGTCGATCTCTTGTTCAACTTCTGCCCGTAAGACGTCGCCAACCTTGGCACCTGCCGGCAGCAACGCAGCTGTGACGACACCCTTTGGTTGCCGGGCCCCAGCGGCGCGCCACGTCCAAGAACCATCCGCGCGTGCGCTCGTGAGCTCGATTTCCATACGGCGTGACATAGCGCCGCAAAGTTAGACGACATGCCCCCGTTTCCACGCAGGCGAATCCGTTCAGCACCTTCAGCATGGTGCTTACATAATCACTCTTTAGTAAGGAGACGCGGCTAACCAGTTGACGTGTCGAGGATCGCGGCCAGTGGCCGGGAACGCTGCCGCGGCTTGTCCTGCTGGGCGATGCGACCGTCGCGCAGGTAGATCACGCGCTGGGTGCGGGCGGCGATACGGGCGTCGTGGGTGACGACTACGACCGTGCGGCCCGCGTCGTGGCAGGCGAGCAAGAGATCGAGCACCGCTTCGCCCGACGCGGTGTCGAGGTTCCCGGTCGGCTCGTCGGCCAACACGATCGGCGGGTCAAGAATCAGCGCACGCGCCACTGCGACTCGCTGCTGTTCGCCGCCTGATAGCTGCGAAGGACGGTGGTCGGCCCGGTCGGCCAGCCCCACCAGGTCGAGCAGCTCGTCGACGCGACCGCTGATCTCGCTGGGCTTGCGCTTGGCCAGCACGGCCGGCATCCCGACATTTTCCCGGGCCGTGAGACCGGGCAGGAGATTGAACGACTGGAAGACGAAGCCGATCGAGCGGTTGCGCATGCCGGCCCGCTCGGTCGCCGACAGACCCGAGACGGCCCATCCGTCGATCAACACTTCCCCGCAAGTCGCTACGTCGAGCGCGCCGGCCAGATGCAAAAGAGTCGACTTGCCCGACCCCGACGGGCCGCACACAGCGACGAGCTCGCCGCGTCCGATCGTGACGTCAACCCCGTCCAACGCGGCGGTCGCAACCGCGCCGTTGCCGGCGTAGGCGCGATGGACGTTTTGAAACTCGAGCGCCGGCCCAACGGCCAGGCCGTAATTCTTAACCATCTGATCCCCCATCCTTTAGGCGTGCCTCGACGGCGTCGAGCCACTTCAAATCGGCTTCGGTACGCAACATCGCCGCTTCGAGCAGCAGCTCGGTAGCGGGGTGGTTCTCTGGTAAATCTTGAAGTTCGGCCAGGTCGCGCAGGCGACTCAGGATTGCGATGCGCTGCTGGTGGATCAGCTCACGCGTCGCCGGCCCGTTCTTGAGGCTCAGCACCGACACTTTCAAGAACAGTTCGTCGCGCAGGCGGACGGGCTCATCGGTGATCGTGGACGTCCACGCCGACAACGCTTTGCGGCCCTTGGCCGTGACCTCGTAGACCTTGCGGTCCGGTGCACTCCCCTGCGGGACGACCTGAGAGCGCACGAGTCCTTCCTCTTCGAGGTGAGCCAGGCTCGTGTAGATCTGACCGATGTTGAGCGGCCACGTGCCTCCAAGGAATTGTTCGAAGACGGCTTTGAGCTCGTAGCCATAACGCGGCTCGGCATCGAGCAGCCCCAAGAGCACGTACCGCAGCACGCCTAGATATCTCCTTGCGCCATTACCTACTGCAGTATATAGATACGTATGTAGCTAGGCCAGAGAAAATCTACTTGGGGGAATCTTGAACCTTCGCTGGATCGTGCTTGGGCATCTCCGGGGACTGCGGCAGCGCTGGACGCGCACGCTGCTCGCCGTGATTGCCGTCGGCGCAGGCGCGTCGCTCGTCGTGGGCGTCGTCATCGCGCAGCACAGCCTGAACCGTTCGCTCGGCACGTTCGCATCGCAGGTGACCGGCGCGGCCACGTTGCGAATCGAAGGTCCGTACCGGCACGGCGGCCTCGACGCGTCGGTCCTGCCTCGCGTCGCTGCCGTGCCGGGTGTTGCGTCGGCGGTGCCGCTCGTCCTTACGATCGCGCAGGTCGCCGACGGCCGCGGGCACGAGTCGCTGATCCCCGCCATCGGGGCCGACTGCAGCGCCCAGTCCTTGGTCGGCGCGTTTGACTGCACACCCGAGATGCTGAAGAGCCTCGGGGACAACCCGATCCTGTCTCCCGCCCTCCAGGCGCGGCTCGGCAAGAGCGGCGAACTGCGGACCGACCTCCAAGAAGTTCCTACCGCGCTCGCAATGACCGTTGACAGCCTCAACCAGATCAACGGCGGCAGGGTCGCGGTGTTTGAACTCAGCGCAGCCCAACGCCAGTTCGTGCGCCCCGACGGCTTCGACCAGATCCTTATCGTGGCCGAACGCGGCGCCGACCCCGCCGCTTTGCGCGCGGCCGTCGCGCGCGCGGCGGGCGATCACAACAACGTCGTCGACGCGAACACGCCACTGTCGTCGTCAACGGTGGCATCGCTCCTGCTCCCCTTCTTGTTCCTGTTCGGCATCATCGGTCTCGTTATCGGAGCCCAGCTCGTGCGCAACACGCTCGAGCTGTCACTCGAGGAACGTCGTCGCGAACTCGCGACCGCGGCGGCGCTCGGCGCGACGCCGCGGGACGTGATGACCGGGTTGATCGCCGAGGGCGTCGTCATCGGTGGGCTCGGCGGCGCGGCGTCGATTGTCGGTGGCGTGTTTGTCGCCGGTGCGTTCGTCGGAAGCCTCTCGAAGGAACTGGCGAAGGCGACCGGGCTGCACATCCCCGTGTCGGTGTCGCCCTTCGCCATCGCTGTCGGTGCCGGGATCGGGCTGGTGGTCGCGGTGCTCGCGTCGATCGGACCGGCGCGTCGCGCCGCCAAGCTTGACCTTGTAGCCGAACTATCCGATCGGGCCAGGTACGACACGGTGCGCGCCGCGTCGAATCGCCGGCTCGTGGTCACACTCGTGCTTGCGGCTGCAGCCTTGGTCTTGGGTTGGTTCGGCCACTCGGGCGGCTCGCTTGCCTCGTGGCAGCCCGTGGCCCTCACCGTGGCGCTCGTTGTGAGTGCGATAACCGCCTACGTGCTGTGCGCGCAGATCGCCCCCCGACTGCTCGCCGCGCTCCAGCGGGCGCCCGGCTTTGCCACCGGCCCAGTGCGCGTCGCGCTCGCGAACATCGCGGGCACCCCGCGTCGCACGGCGGCACTGACCGTTGCGATAACCGCGCCCGTCTACGTAGCCGTGGTGTTGGGGGGACTGGTACCTGGCATCAGCACCGCCGCGGCCACCTTCGCGAATGCGAGCACGGCCGGTCATGTCTTGGTCTCCACGCTGGAGGCGAACAACACGGCGTCGATCGACTCGAAAATTACGCCCGCGCTCGCGGCGCGCCTCGCCGCGTTCCCCGGCGTCGCCCGCCTTGATCGGCAGTACGGCGTCAGCAGCAATGGGCCAGAGTTGTTCTCGATCAACGCGGTGGAGGACGCGGCGCCGACCTACCGGGTGTATAGGGGACTGGCGGGGCCTGAGGCGCTGCGCCAGGGCAAAGTGATGCTCGGTCCCGCCTTGGCGCGACAAAAGCATCTACGTCCGGGCGACCCGATCACGATCCGAAGCCGCACTGGGAATGCGACGTTCGTCGTGGGCGGAGTGTGGGCCTCACCCGGAAACGTCGGTTACAGCCTCCAGATGCGCGCCGATCAGATGCACGAGGTTGGCGAGCGCCCTCCCGACAACATTCATTTGCTGCCGACGCCGGACACCTCGCCACAAGAATTGGCCCGCGCCCTGCGCTCCGCCGACCTGTCGCCCCGCTTGCGGATCTATGACTCGGACGAGCTTGGTCGTGTGATGGCCGACAGTTTCGGCGACATCTTCGCCCCGTTCCGCTCGCTGCAGATTGCCTTGACGGTGGTCGCGCTTATCGCGACTGCGTCGACGCTGATTCTCGCGGCGGCACAACGCCGGCGCGACAACGCGTTGCTCTCCGCGTTAGGCATGGCGCCACGCGCTCTTGCGCGCGCCACGATCGTCGAGACCGCGCTCATTGCCCTCGTCGCCGCGATCACGACGGGCTTCACCGTGCAGCTGTTGCTCGTCGTGTTTACATGGTCGTCCGCGCTCGTGAGTGGCTTGCAGATCCCATATCGCATCGATCTTCCGGGCGTAATCGCCGCCGCCGCAATCGTCACCATCATCGCCATTGTCGGTTCCACCCTCCCGGCGTGGCTCACATCGCGCAGCAACCTGATCGCAGCACTCCGCTCGACGTAGACGGTCACCAACCGGTGCGCGTTTAGTAAGTACCCTCCGCACCGATGCCGGACGTGCCCTACGCCACGATGGTCGAGCGTTTCCTGCAACGCCTCGCGAATGAAGGGCGCTCGACCTCGACGCTGGCCGCTTACCGCACCGATCTCGACGACACGATGATCGACGTCGCTATCGAACTGGGCCTACTCCTCTCCCGGCGCAGGTTGCCCGAAGACCCGGCCGAACGCGACGCGGCTGTCCTGCGC
>JACCXE010000032.1 GCA_013697265.1 Actinomycetota bacterium
TCCTCGGCTTGAGGCGTGAGAATTGGTGCGGCCATCCGCAGAGGCTACGTGTCGCGCTTGCGAATCAAGTCAATCTTTTGTTCGGAGTGATTTGCATCGTCGCCCTTGTCGTCGAGCAGCGCGGCGCGATCGCGCTCGGCTTCGCGCGTGGCAACGGCGACGTCGGCCTTGGCAATGGCCGCATCGGCGCCGTGCTCGACGATGTACTCGGCCCACTCGACGAGCGCGTCGACCATTTCGGCTTCGGGGACCACCGCAACGTTTACGCCCTTCACGAACAGGTGGCCTTTATTGCGACCGGCCGCGATGCCGATGTCGGCGTCGCGCGCCTCGCCCGGGCCGTTCACGACGCAACCCATCACCGCGACCTGAAGCGGTATTTCCCTGTCCCCGAACGCGGCGAGCGCTTCGTTCGCGACCTTGTACACGTCGATCTCGGCCCGCCCGCACGACGGGCACGCGATCAGGTCGACGTTTTTGCGTTCGCGCAAACCCATCGACTCGAGCAGCTGGCGCCCGGCGCGCGCCTCTTCAACCGGATCGGCGGTCAGGGAGAAGCGGATCGTGTCGCCGATGCCTTCGGCCAAGAGCGTGGCGATGCCGGCCGTGCCTTTGATGAGCCCCGCGGGCGGCGGACCGGCTTCGGTGACGCCCAGGTGCAGCGGCGCGTCGGTGACCTCGGCCAACTGGCGGTAGGACTCGATCATTAGCGGCACGTTCGACGCCTTCACCGAGATCTTCACGTCGTGGAAATCGACCTCGTCGAAGTAACGCATCTCGAGATGGGCTGACTCGACCAGCGCCTCGGGAGTGGCCCCGCCGTGCTTCTCGTACAACTCCTTGTCCAGCGATCCGGCGTTGACTCCGATGCGAATCGGCACACTGCGGTCTTTGGACTCGCGGGCCACGGTCTTGATGTGCTCGGGGTTGCGGATGTTGCCGGGGTTCAATCGCAAGCAGGCCACGCCGGCGTCGAGCGCGGCCAGCGCCATCTTGTACTGGTGGTGGATGTCGGCGACGATCGGCACCGGCGAACGGGCCACGATGTGGGCCAGCCCCTCCGCCGCCTCGATCTCGTTGCACGTGCAGCGCACGATGTCGGCGCCGGCCGCGGCCAGGGCGTAGATCTGCTGCAGCGTGCCGTCGACGTCGGCGGTCTTCGTGATCGTCATCGACTGCACCGTGATCGGCGCGTCGCCTCCGACCAGGACGCCGCCCACGTTCACTTGACGCGTCTTACGGCGCGGGGCGGCGGTTCCGGCGAACTGCATGGGGAGAGTCTTGCTTACCCCAGGTTGAACGGGTGCACGATGTCCAGCCACAGCGTGGTGGCGCTGAGCAGGACGAGGGCCAAGATCACCGCGTAGGCCACAGGCAACAGCTTGTTCATGTCGACGGAGTAGCGCCGGCCCTTACGTGACCGGATCGCCTCATACGTGGCGACCGCGATGTGTCCGCCGTCGAAGGGCGGGAGCGGGATCAGATTGAAGATGCCGACGAAAACATTGATAGCGACCAGCAGCGAGAGCACCGAGGCGATGCCATTTTTGGCCGCGGTGCTGGCGACCCGGCTTACGCCGACCGGGCTGAGCAGGCGGTTGTTCTCCTCGACTGGGTCGGCCGCGCCCCGCTTGCTGACCTGGGTCGTGTACTTCTCGAGCGACGACTTCGAGAACAGGCCGACGAGCGCGCCCGCCGATTCTGTAGTGATGTTCTTGATCTCAAACGCCGCGCTCCATACCGCCTTGGGCAGCGGCTCGCGGGTGGTCGGGACGTAGGGCTGCACGCCGATACGACCAACCGAGGTCATGCCCGCGGCCCGCTCTTGCGGCGACGGGTCGTTCACGGGCGTAACGGGAAGCGCAAACCGCTTGCCGTCGCGCTCGACGGTGACGCTGAGTTCTCGGCCGGCGGAAGAACGAATGATGTTCGTGGCGCGGGTCCAGCTCGTGATCTGGACGTCGTCGATCGCCAGCACCTTGTCGCCCGCCTTGAATCCGGCCTTGGCCGCCGGAGCCGCGGGCCCGCCGTCGGCCAGCGTCGTCGCGACAGCGTCGAGCTGGTTGGACGCCGGGGTGGTGTCGAGCACGCGACCGACACCGGCCAGTAGCACGATCATCAGCACGAACGCGATGAGGAAGTGCATGAACGAGCCCGCGGCCGCGAAGCGCAGCCGCTGCCAATAGCTCTTGGCCCGGTATGTGCGGGGCTCGTCGGCGGGGTCGTCGACCGGATCGAGGTTGTTCATGCCGATCACACGGACGAAGCCGCCCACCGGGAACGCCTTGACGCCGTAACGTGTTTCGCCCCGCTTGACCGACCACAACGTGGGGCCGAATCCCACGAAGAAGTCGGTGACCTTCATGTCGGCCCAGCGGGCGGTGATGAAGTGGCCGAACTCGTGCAGCATGATCATCAGCAGGATCGATGCGATCACGATTACGGCGCCACCGATGTGCAGTGTCAGCGAGAGAACGGTGAGGATCGCGATGGCGGCGCCGAGGCGGAGAAAGCCGCGCAGATCGCTTACTTCGTCTTCGTCGACCCCGGATTCGGGCGCCGGGCGCTCATGGGTAGCGGTAGCGGTCACGCAGCATCCATTCCGGCGATCACACGGCGCGCCGCGTTACGGGCGGCGGCATCAGCTTCCAACACGTCCTCGACGGTACAAGGGATTGTGTTCGGGGCGGACGCGACCACCTCGCCGATCACGTCTGCGATGCGCGCCCAGCCGATCCGTCCGGAGAGAAATGCGTCGACCGCCACCTCGTTAGCGGCGCTTAGCCACGTGGGCGCCACCCCGCCTTTGCGCCCCGCGTCGTAGGCGAGGCCGAGGGCCGGAAAGGCTTCGTGATCAGGCGCTCCGAAGTTCAGTTGGCGCGGCTTTGACCAGTCGAGCGCGCCGAATGGGGTGGGAAGACGGTCGGGGTAGCCCATGGCGTAGCCAATCGGAAGCCGCATGTCCGGATCGGAGAGTTGGGCCACAGATGACCCGTCGCGGAAGGTCACCATCGAGTGCACGATTGATTCAGGGTGCACGACCACGTCTATGTCGTCGTATCCGATGCCGAACAACTCATGTGCTTCGATCACTTCGAGGCCCTTGTTCATCAGCGTGGAGGAATCCACAGTGATCTTCGGACCCATGGACCATGTCGGATGAGCCAACGCATCGTCGATGGTCACGTCCCCCAATTCGTTGACCGACCGGCCCCGGAACGGGCCACCGCTGGCGGTGAGCACGAGGCGGGCCACCTCGGTCGACTGGCCCGCCCGCAGGCACTGGTGAATCGCGCCGTGTTCGGAGTCGACCGGTACGAGTTCGGCGCCAGGGGTCTGCCTGGCTTTGCCGACCACGGGTCCGGCCGCGATCAACGACTCCTTGTTGGCCAGCGCCAAACGCTTGCCCGCTTCGAGCGCGGCAAGCGTGACGGGCAGCCCGGCGAAGCCGACGACCGCGTTGAGCACCGCGTCAGCTCTTGTGGCCGCTTCGGCCAACCCGTCGACGCCCACGACCACGCGGGTGCCCGACGGAACGCCCGCCCGCACGGCGTCGGAGACCGACTCGTCGCCGATCGCCACGACCTGCGGTTTGTAGCGGTTCGCTTGGGCGACCAGCACGTCGACGGAGCGGTTCGCTCCGAGCGCGACTACGCGGAAGTGGTCGGGGTTTTGATCGATGACATCGAGGGTCTGCGTGCCTATCGATCCGGTCGATCCGAGTACGGCTACATCAACCAATTCGGCCGACGCCGTTAGAAGTAGAGGACGCGGACGAGGTAGTACGTGGCCGGCAGCACGAAGAGCATGCTGTCGAAGCGGTCGAGCACGCCGCCGTGGCCGGGCAACAGGTTGCCCATGTCCTTGAGGCCGAGGTCGCGCTTGATCATCGACTCGGCCAGGTCGCCCAACGGGGCGACTACCGCTACGACAAGGCCGAGCCAGATCGCCTTGCCGCCGTCCCACGGATACACGCCCGGGATGAACTTGAGGATCAAGACGCTGGCCAGCACCGATGCGACGGCGCCACCGATGAGGCCTTCGACCGTCTTGTTGGGGCTGATCTCGGGGGCGAACGGTTTGCTGCCCATCCGGCTTCCCACGAAAAACGCCCCGATGTCGTTGGCCGCAGTAGCGATAACGGCGGCCAGCACGAACGCGACGCCGGTGTGGCCCTGCTTGTCGATGCCGAGCAGGAGCGCGGCGTAACTTCCGAGCACGCCCGTCCACAGGAACGCCATCATCGTGGCCGCGACGTTCACCGTCGGTCGGGCGTGGACCACGCGTATGAGGTACCAGGCGAACGAGCCGCCGAGCACCAACACGATCGTGAGCGGCAGCGCCGTCTCCCCTTTTTGGTACGCGGCGACCATGATGCCAAGCGTTCCGGCCAAGCCGACCAGGGTTGCCGGAGCGTAACCGGCGCGGCGCAATACGTCGTACAACTCGGCGCTGGCCACGACTACTACTGCGGTGGCAAGCAGCATGGCCCAGAAGGGGCCGAGCCAGAACAAGACGAGCGCGAGAACAGCGAGGCCGACGCCGAGGCCGACGGCGGCCTGCATGTCGCGCGGCGCTCCGGCGGTCGTGGTGGTGCGGCGCGGACCGGCACCCACGGGTCGCCCGGGACGGGG
>JACCXE010000063.1 GCA_013697265.1 Actinomycetota bacterium
GCTCGTGGCCGTGTCGCCCGCTCTCGCTTCGTCGTCGTGGCCCAAGATCGCCAAGGCCGACGGGTTGTGCATCAACATTCTCGGCGCCGCCCAGGAGGCGTTGTGCCGCGGGTTCGCCACGCCGAGCGACGACAAGTTCGCCGGGGTCGGATGGCGTGCGTCGCACACGACGGGCGCGCCGATCATCGAGGGTTCGCTCGCTTGGATCGACGGACGCATCGAAGCGACGTATCCGGGCGGCGACCACGAGATCGTTGTGATCAGCGTGCTCGACCTGGGCGAGGCTACGAGCGAAGGCGGAGGCGTTGCGGGGCCCCTGCTCTTCTACCGCGCCGGCTTCGGTTCGTTCTCCGTCTAGATGGCAACGGCGGCCCGGCTGATGTTGGCCGTGGTCTTTCTCGGGTCGGGCATCGCGAAGCTGTCGGTGCGCGGTTGGGCGCGCGACACCGCCACCGCGTTGAAGCTGCCGTTTCTCGTGACGCAGTCCACGCCGTTGGTCGAGTTGCTCGTGGGAGCCGGCTTGGTCGCGGGCGTGCGACTCGTGCCGGTTGCCGCGCTCGGGCTCTTGATCGCATACACCGGGGTGCTGCTAGTCGCGTTGGCGAATGCGGACGGGGACGCGCCGCCGTGCGCGTGCTTCGGTCGCACCGCCAAGCCGATCACGTGGCTGACAGTGGCTCGCAACGCGGCGTTGATCGCGATCGCGCTCGTTACGGTTGCGGCATGAGCGAACTGAAGGTGCGGCCCACTTCGATCGACGGGCTTTTCGAAGTCTCGCTGGTGGTCAACCGCGACAGTCGTGGATCCTTTCGCGAGGTCTACCAAGCCGAGAAGTTCGCGGCGCTGGGTCTGCCCGATCTCGGTCCCGTGCAGTGGAACGTGGCGGAGATCGAGGACAGAGGAACGCTCCGGGGTTTCCACGCCGAGCCCTGGGACAAGTTCGTGCACATGATCGCCGGCGAGGCGTTCTGCGCGATCGTCGACCTGCGACCCGAGTCGTCGACGTTCAAGGTTGTCGAAAGCTTCACCATGACGACCGAGAACGCGATCTTCGTTAGCCGCGGGCTCGGCAACTCGTACCAAGTCACCAGCGACGGCGGCGTTTACGGCTACCTCGTCAACCAGCATTGGTCGCCTGATGCCAAATACACGATGGTGTCCTACGCCGACCCCGAGTTAGCGGTGCCGTGGCCGATCGACCCGGTCGACTCCATCATTTCCGAGAAGGACCAAAACCATCCGCTCCTGTCCGAGGTCTTCCCATCCTGACCGTCCCCCGGGGCGCAGAACGGGCATGGGGGCGCTTCAGTCATCCACGCCTAGCTGGCTGAGGATGAAGGCCTGCACGCGGGCTTCGTCCTCCCACGCCTGATAGCGCCCCGACGGGCCACCGTGGCCCGCACCCATCTCGGTCTTGAGCACGAGCGGCCGGTCGTCGGTTTTGGTGACGCGCAACTTCGCCACCCATTTCGCCGGCTCCCAGTACTGCACGCGCGGGTCGTTGAGACCGGCCTCGACATAAATCGCCGGGTAATCCTTCTCCACCACGTTGTCGACCGGCGAGTACGACTTCATGTACTGGTAGTCGTCGGCGTTGTCGCGGGGGTTGCCCCACTCTTCCCACTCGGTGACGGTGAGCGGGATCGTGTCGTCCGACATCGTTGTAACGACGTCGACGAAGGGCACTTCGGCGACCACGGTGTTGAAGAGTTCGGGCGTCATGTTGGTGACCGCTCCCATGAGCAGGCCGCCCGCAGAACCGCCACGGATGGCGAGTTTGTCTTTGGCTACCCAGCCGCTGTCGACCATGTGGCGGGCGCAGGAGATGAAGTCGGTGAACGTGTTGCGCTTCTTCAGCATCTTGCCGTCGTCGTACCAGCCCCGGCCCATCTCGCCTCCCCCCCGGATATGCGCGATGGCCCACACCAGGCCGCGGTCGACGAGGTTGAGGCGGGCGATCGAGAAGTTCGGGTCGATCGAGATCTCATACGAGCCGTAGCCGTAAAGCAGGCCCGGGGCGGTGCCATCTTTGGCGAAATCTTTGCGGTGAATGATTGATATCGGGATGCGGGTGCCATCTTCGGCCGTAGCCCAATCCCGCTCCGTGACGTAGCCGGACAGGTCGATGTCTCCGAGCACTTCCTGCTGTTTGATCGTGGTGCCCGCACGCGAGGCGACGTCGTAGTCGATCCAAGTGACCGGCGTGTTGAGCGACTCGAACGTGTAGCGCACAACCGGCGTGTCGAACTCGGCGTTCGCATCGAGTTCGGCTGCGTAGACCGCTTCGGTCTGTTCGATCACGTGCTGTTCGGCGGTCGCCGCGTCCACGATGCGGACATAGGTGAGCGCGTCGCCCCGTTCGGCCACGGCGAGGAAGGCTTTGAACGCCGCGACGCCGAGGACGCGGGTGCCCGGGCGATGGGGGATCAGGTCAGCCCAGTTGTCGCGCCCGGAATAGTCGATCGGCGCCGTGACGACTTTGAAGTCCTCGGCGCCGTCCGCATTGGTGACGATCACGAACTGATTGCCGTCGTCGACGGGGCTGTACTCCACGCCGTGTTCGCGCGGCGCGATCACGCTCGGCGCGCTCAGCGGTGCATCTGTCCGGATGTAGGACGCCTCGGTTGTGATCTTGCTACCCGATATCAAGAACACGAAGCGACCGGCCAAGTCGCGGGCGACGCCGACAAAAAACCGCTCGTCGAGGTCTTCGTAGACGAGTTCGTCGGACGCGGCGTTGGTGCCGAGTACGTGGCGCCACACCTGGAACGGGCGATGGGCGTCGTCGAGCACGACGTAGAGGAATACGTCGTCGGTGACCCAGGCGCAGCCAGAATTGGAGTTGGGCGCGGTGTCGGGGAGGTCTTCGCCCGTTTCGAGATTGCGAACGCGAATCGTGTAGATCTCGGAGCCGTCGAAGTCCGTTGCGTACAGGCCGAGGCGGTCGTCGGGGCTGATGCGCGGACCGATGCAAGACAGGTAGTCGTGGCCCTCGGCCATCGCGTTGCGGTCGAGCAACACCGTCTCGTCGCCTCCGCCTCGCGTCCGTCGGCACGAGTCCGCGTACTGCGCGCCCTCCCGGGTGCGTGAGTAGTACTCGAAGCCCCGCAGCGGCACCGCGGGCGAGGTGTCGTTTTCTTGTGTGCGCTCTTTGATCGTGTCGAACAGCCGTTGCCGCAGGCCTTCGAGCGGCTCGAGCACCGCGTCCGTGTACGCGTTCTCGTCCTCGAGATACTTGATGACCTCAGCGTCATCACGGTCGCGCAACCAGTAGTAGTGGTCGATGCGAACATCACCGAAGGCCGTCAGTTCCTTGGGGCGGCGGTCGGCGTAGGGAGGCTCGGGCGTGCTCACGGCCCCATCCTCGCGTGCCGATGTTGCCGCCTAATCAAATAACGTTGGTATCTGTGTCTCGGTAGGATCGCCGCCGTGTCGTCAACACAATCGGCTGGGGTCGCGCGTTCTGACGGCTGGCGTCTGCTTCTTCGAACCGTTCGCACGCAACGCGCGGCGGTGTTCTTCGGAGTGCTCGCCGGCTTCGTCTGGACGATCGCGAAGGTGGCGTTGCCTCTCATGGCGCGCCAGGGGATCCATCGCGGCATCGAACTCGACGAGCCCAACGCGCTGCGCAACTGGACGATCGGCATCGTCGTCGTAGCGCTGATCTCGGGTTTGTGCACGGGGATGCGTCGATACCTGGCCTTCGGCGTGGCCTACCGAGTCGAAACCGACCTGCGCTTGAAGATGTTCGCGCACCTTCAACGGCTCCACTTCGCTTTCCATGACCAGTCGCAGACCGGCCAGCTCATGTCGCGGGCCGCGACCGACCTGCAACAGATCCAGGGTTTCATCGTGATGATCCCCATCACGTTCTCGAACCTGCTCACGATCGTGTTGGTTGCGATCGTGGTGATGGTCATCAACCTGAAGCTGGCGTTGCTCGCCCTGGCCCCGCTTCCGTTCCTCAACTACATGGCCAACCGCTTCTCCAAGCGCATCCATCCCGTCGCCATGGAGTTGCAGCAGGAATTGGCGGGTGTCTCCACGTCGGTGGAAGAGACCGTCACCGGTATCCGAGTCGTGAAGGGTTTCGGCGCCGAACGAGTGCAGTCGGCCCGTATGAAGGAAACCGCAGCCCGAGTCTTTGACCGCGCCGTGTATGCGGGACGGGTGCGGGCCGGCTTTATGCCCTTGCTCGACTTCATCCCCGCGCTCGGCATCCTCGCCGTCGTCTGGTACGGCGGCCACGAGGTGCTCAACGGCAGGTTGAGCGTCGCCGACATCGCCGGTTTCCTGCTCTACGTGAACATGCTGGTATTCCCGCTGCGGCTCACAGGCCAGCTGGTGTCGCAAGGCCAACGCGCCGTCGCCGCGGCGCAGCGAATCGAGGAGATCCTCGTTACCGAACCGGCGATCGTGAACAAGGCCAACGCGGTGTCGCTGCCGCCGGGCAACGGCGATGTCGTGTTCGACAACGTGAGCTTTGGTTACTCGCGCGAGGCCGAACGCGCCGTGCTCGAAAACCTCAGCCTCACGATCCACGCGGGCGAGGCCGTGGCCCTCGTCGGCCCTACCGGATGTGGCAAGACCACGGTGGCTCGTCTGCTGCCGCGGTTCTATGAGGTGGACGGCGGATCGATCACGGTCGACGGCGTTGACATTCGCGACGTGAAGCTCAACGAACTTCGCACCGCGATCGGCATCGTGTTCGAAGACACGTTCCTCTTCGGCGACACCGTCGCCGCGAACATCGCCTTCGCCGACCCCGAGGCGACCCAAGAACGCATCGAGGCGGCGGCGGCGCTGGCCGGCGCTCACGAGTTCATCAGTGAGTTGCCCAATGGATACAGCACCGAAATTGGCGAGCGGGGCTTTTCGCTTTCGGGCGGTCAACGCCAGCGCATCGCGCTCGCCCGTGCCATTCTGGCCGACCCGCGGGTGCTGATCCTCGACGACGCGACCAGTTCGGTCGACCCGACCAAAGAGCACGAGATCCGCGACGCGCTCAAAACGGTGATGAAGGGTCGCACCACGATCGTGATCGCGCACCGTCCGGCCACTATCGCCTTGGCCGACCGTGTCGTGCTGCTCGACGAAGGCCGCATTATCGCCGAGGGCACCCACGTCGAACTGTTGCGAACGAGTTCGCGATACCGCGAGGTGCTGGCGCAGGCGGAAGGGGCGGCGGCCTGATGTGGAGTAGCCACGGCGTCGACGAAGAAGACCGCCTCAAAAAGGGGGAGACGGGCAACCTGTTGCGTCGGGCGCTGCGCATGTTGCGGCCATACCGTGGCCAAGTCGTGCTCTGCGTGACGGTCCTGCTCTTGTGGACTCTTGCCACCGTCGCCGGGCCGTTCGCAATCCGCTACGGCGTCGACCAAGGCCTCGCGAACCACAACGGCGCCGCGCTGAACCGCGCCGCCGTCGGGTTCGCGATCTCGGCTGTTGCCGTGCTCATCCTGTCCCGAGCGCAGATCTTGCTGGTCAACCGCATCGGCGAGAGCTTCCTGCGCGATATGCGCGAGCGGGTCTTCGACCACCTCATGCACATGTCGCTCGGTTTTTACGACTCCCAGCAGACCGGCAAGCTCGTGGCCCGCATGACCAGCGACATTGACTCGTTGCAGGAGCTGGTGCAACAAGGCCTCATCGCCTTCGTTACCAGCGGGCTGTTGCTGATTGTCACCATCACCGCCTTGATGTTCATCTCGCCGGTATTGGCGCTGCTCTGCCTCGCGTCCTTACCGCTTGTGCTGATCGCGAGTGTGCAATTCCAGCGTTCTTCGAACCGCGCGTACTTGGTTGTGCGTGAGCGCATAGGCCAGACACTGTCGACGTTCCAGGAAAGTCTGTCCGGTGTGCGCGTGATTCAGGCCTTCGGACGCGAAGCCGCGAACGAGACGCGCTTTGCCCATCACAACCAGGAACAGCTCGACGCCTACGCCTACGCCGTGAAGATCTCGGCGCTGTACTTCCCCGTGGTCGAACTCGCCGGCAACTTCGCGCTGGCCATCGTGGTTGGCATCGGCGGTTCGTTCGTCCACTCGAACGCGATCACACTCGGCACGATCATCGCGTTCGTGCTCTACCTCCAGAACTTGTTCGACCCGGTGCAACAGCTCAGCCAGTTGTTCAACATGCTGCAGTCAGCAGGAGCAGCGCTGAACAAGTTGTTCGGTGTGCTCGACACCCAGTCGCCCGTCCAAGAGCGTCAAGCCGCGGTTGACCTGCCCGACCACGGCAACCTCGAAGCCGTCGACCTCACCTTTGGTTACAGCGAAGCTGGTCCGAAGGTGCTGAGCCACGTCAACTTGGTGGTCAAGCCCGGCGAGCGTCTCGCTTTGGTCGGCCCAACGGGGGCCGGCAAGTCGACTTTGGCCAAGCTGCTGTCGCGCATGTACGACCCGCTCGACGGTTCAGTCCGTTACGGCGGCGTAGACCTGCGCGACGCGTCGTTCGCGTCGATGCGCGAACGCTTCACCGTCGTGCCCCAAGAGGGCTACCTGTTTCAGGGCACGATCCTGGACAACGTGCGGTTGGCCCGGCCGAGTGCGACCGACGACGAAGTTGCCGCGGCGATGGCGCGCATTGGCGTGCTCGAACACTTCATCGGTATGGAAGACGGGCTGCACACCGAGGTCCGCGAGCGGGGCTCGCGCTTCTCGGCCGGCGAGCGCCAACTGGTTTCGCTGGCTCGCGCCGCCTTGGCGGACAGCGAGATCCTCGTGCTCGACGAGGCGACGTCGTCGCTCGATCCGGGCACCGAAGTCGAGGTCGAAGTGGCGCTGACGAAGCTGATGGAAGGTAAGACCGTGATCGTGATCGCGCACCGCCTGTCCACCGCGGAGCGCGCCGATATGGTCGCGGTGGTGGACGCCGGCGGCATCGTCGAAATGGGCACCCACGCCGATTTGGTGCGTCGGACCGGCGCCTACGCGGCCCTATTCGGCAGCTGGTCGGGCCAAGCCGCGTCCTAGTACAACGGTTCTGCGGCACCAAAGTGCCGGATTTGGCCGAAATTCAGCGGGCGATAGCGGAACTTTGGTGGCGCGGAACGGGAGTTTTGGCGGGGTTGACGGGGTTACTACTATCTACGTAGTGGTAATTCCTTGGAGGACCCCCTGATGGCTATTGAAGAACTTGATCTAGGCAAGTACCAGCTTGGCTGGAACGACGCGGAGTCCTACGTCTTCAAACCGGCCAAAGGCATCAACGAGCAGGTAGTTCGCGACATCTCGTGGTGGAAGGGCGAGCCCGACTGGATGACCAAGTTCCGGCTCAAGTCGCTCAAGCACTTCGAGCGCAAGCCGATGAACCCGTGGTTCGCCAGCCGCATGCCGAACATCGACTTCAACGACATCTACTACTACATCAAGCCCACCGAGGGCGGCGTGGTGGACGAGTGGGACCAGGTTCCCGAGAAGATGAAGCAGACCTACGAGAAGCTCGGCATTCCGGAAGCCGAGCGCAAGTACCTCGCCGGCGTCACCGCACAATATGAGTCCGAAGTTGTTTACCACCGCAACCGCGAGGATCTCGCGGCGCAGGGGATCATCTTCTGCGACATGGATACCGCGCTGCGTGAGTATCCCGAGATCGTCAAGCAGTACTTCGGCACCGTCATCCCCCCGGGCGACAACAAGTTCGCCGCGCTGAACTCCGCTGTGTGGAGTGGGGGGTCTTTCATTTACGTGCCGCCCGGCGTGAATTGCGAGTTGCCGCTGCAGGCGTACTTCCGGATCAACTCTGAGAACGCCGGCCAGTTCGAACGCACGCTGATCATCGCCGACGAAGGCGCGCAGGTTCACTACATCGAAGGGTGCTCGGCGCCTGTTTATGCGAAGGACACCGACTCGCTGCACTCCGCGGTCGTCGAACTGATCGCCAAGAAGAGCGCGCGCATCACGTACACGACCATCCAGAATTGGTCGAACAACGTCTACAACCTCGTCACCAAGCGGGGCCGCGCCGACGCCGAAGCGCGCATCGAGTGGATCGACGGCAACATCGGTTCCAAGCTCACGATGAAGTACCCATCGGTCTATCTGATGGGACCGAAGGCGTCGGGCGAAGTGCTGTCGGTGGCGTACGCAGGGCCCGATCAGTGGCAGGACGCCGGAGCCAAGATGTACCACTGCGCGCCCGAGACCACCTCGACGATCGTGTCGAAGTCGATCTCACAGGGCGGGGGCCGCACCACGTATCGCGGCATGGTGCACGTCGACGAAGGCGCGACCAAGTCGAAGAGCTTCGTGCGCTGCGACGCGTTGATCCTCGACGAGGACAGCCAGAGCGACACCTACCCGTACATGGAAGTGGGCGAGCGCGACGCGCAGATCGGCCACGAAGCCACCGTGTCCAAGATCGGCAGCGAGCAACTCTTCTACCTGATGAGTCGCGGCCTGTCCGAAGAGCAAGCGATGGGCATGATCGTCAACGGCTTCATCG
>JACCXE010000104.1 GCA_013697265.1 Actinomycetota bacterium
CCCAACGCTACGGCTTTCGCGTTGCTCTTCTGCTCCGGTGGTGTCTTTACACCTATCGGAGCGGTCACGATCGCGACGGCACCCAGGCATGCGAGGGCCGGCTTTCCGCCCCGAGATAGGCCCAGCCCGGCTAGGAGAACCAAGGGGGCAAGCAGCGCGGCGAGATAGCGGTAGGCCCACACGCCGCTCATCCACCCGCCGGCGGCAATGACCACGGAAACGACGCCCAAACACAGCGTCGCGAGCACCGCTGGCGTTAACGCGCGCCGCGAAAGTGTGGCAAGGCCGATGCCGACGCCTAAAGCAAGCACGATGAACGCCTCTGGCGCACCGAACAATTCGATCGCGTCGGCGCGCATCGTGACGAGGGTTGGCCGCTGCGCCCACGGCTGGAGGTTTTGGCCACGTTGGTAGATCAGCGTTGGTAACCACGGCGCGTAGATCACAAAGGCCGCACCGAAACTCATGGCGGTGTCGACAACCAGACGGCGCCGGAATTGAGAGGCTGCAATGCAACCAATGGCGGCCAGACCGGTCCCGGCCCCGACGAGCACACCCCAATTGTGGGTGTACAGCAAGGCGGCGAGCAGCGCGGCAAAGACGGGGAGATAGCCGCGGCGGTTGTAGACGAACGCATGCAGAAATGCTGCGAGTGCGAGCAGCGTCAGCAACACGACGAGGGAATACATCCGCGTTTCATTGGCGTACGCGGCCACAAACGGGTTGATGGCCACCACGAGCGCACAGATCCAACCGGCGCGGCGACCGAACAGGCTCCACCCGGCCCAGAGCGCCGCGGGAACCGTGGCGAGCGCAAACGACAACGACAGCAGGTGCGTCTGCGCGTCGCTACGGCCCACGAGCGACATCCACAAATTCAAGACCACGTAGTAAAGCGGCGGAGCACCGTCCTGGCGCAGCAGATGGGGAATGTCGCGCAAGGGATGCGAGGCGACGCCTGTGGCTATCCCTTCGTCGAGCCAGAACCAAGTACCCGCGGCGCGTCCCCATAGAAACGCGAGCACAACGACGAGCACTACGAGGGCAGCGATGTCAAGACGGCGGGTCTGGCGGCGCCGCCCGGGCGCGGAGTTGCCGACTTGCCCGGGCATTGCCGGCCGCACGTCGGCCTGCGTCAGGACAGCCACTTGAGAAGGCGGATCGCGCCCATCTTCGCTGGTTGGCGGTGAGCTGAGACATTGGTCCGGGCCTGAATCTCGTCGAAGTCGCGCTCATAGGTCTTGTAGGCCTCGAGCAGCATCTCCTCGTTCGTCAGCGTTGGAGCCCACCCCAACTCGGCTTTGATCTTGGACGTGTCGAGCACAAAGTCCTCCGCAATCATGCGCCAGTGATATCGGCCCAGCGGTGAGAGATGCGCTGCGTTGGCGGCACGCATCGCCAGGACCGCCGGGACTTTCGGTAGCGACCGGACGCGCGCTCTAGTCCCAGCTGCGTCGATGACGAACTGGTAGATGTCGCGCAGCGTCTTGACGTTGTCCGAGCCCACGTTGTAGACGGCCGACCCGCTGTGGTGCAGCGCCAGCACGCAGGCCTGAGCGAGGTCCGGGGCGTAGATGAACTGATAGCGGTTAGTCCCGCGACCGACGAGCCACACGCGTCTGCCCTCGCGGATGAAGTCGAAGAGGATGGCGAGCAGTCCGAGTCTGCCGCTGTCGATGATGGTCGGCGGGCGCAGCACGATCCACTCGAAGTCCTCGTGAGCCGTGACGATCTTCTCCGCTTCCCACTTCGACCGGCCGTACAACTCGACCGGGCGAGGAGGCTCCTCCTCAGTGACCGGGCGGTGCAGACCCTCGCCCCAGAGACAGTTCGACGAAATGAAGACGAGCTTGGCCACGCCGTGTGCCGCGGTCGCGTCGGCGATTGCCCGCGTGCCCTCGACGTTGGACTTCCAGAGGGTGTCGGCGGCCCCGTCGTGGGCAAGCACCGCTGCGCAGTGAAAAACGGCCGCGAAGCGATACTGGGCGAACAACTCGTCGAGCAGGGCTCGGTCTCCGATATCACCCGTGATCGAAACGAGGCGATCGTGCGAGATCCAGTCGGGCTTCAAATCAAGGCTGACGCACGTGTAACCGTCATCGAGAAGCCGCTGAGTGAGGATGCCGCCGAAAAAGCCGGCACCGCCGGTTACCAATACAGCCGTCAACGTGGCTCTCCTACGTCTACTCGAACCACCGAGCAGTCGTCAGTGGAGCTGGCGTTGGCACCGAACCTATCAGCGCGTGCAGAATGCGGTCATGTCAACTCTGAACCAACCGGTCGCAGGTTCGCCTGCGGGCGACGACAAAAAGATCGTGATCATCGGGGCCGGCCCAGCAGGGCTCACCGCGGCGTATCAACTCGCGCAGGGTGCACGCCCATCGGTCGTGCTCGAGTCGGATGCCGTGGTCGGGGGCATCAGCCGCACCGTTGAGCGAGACGGATGGCGCTTCGACATCGGCGGCCATCGATTCTTCACGAAGGTCAAGGCCGTCGAAGACTTCTGGCACGAGATTCTTGCGCCGGAGGACTTCCTCATGCGGCCGCGAATGAGCCGCATCTTTTATCAGGGTAAGTATTTCGACTATCCGCTCAAGCCGATGAACGCTTTGGGAAACCTCGGGGTCATCGAGGCGATCCGTTGTCTTATCTCATACGCGTGGGCGCAGGTGCGTCCGCCCCGCGACCAGTCCAACTTCGAGGGATGGGTGTCGGCGCGGTTCGGTTACCGGCTCTACCGGATCTTTTTCAAGACCTACACCGAGAAGTTGTGGG
>JACCXE010000131.1 GCA_013697265.1 Actinomycetota bacterium
GCCCGGTTGCTCGCAGAGGGTCACGTCGTCGCCCGCGCCGCCGGGCCGATGGAGTTCGGGGCCCGGTCCCTCGGCAACCGTTCGATCCTCGCCGACCCGTCGCTGCCGGGCGTGGCCGCTCTCATCAACGACATGATCAAGGACCGCGACTTCTGGATGCCCTTCGCCCCGTCGGTCCTCGCCGAACGCAGCGAGGAGTACTTCGTGAAGCCGAAGCCCGTCGCCGCGCCATACATGGTGCTGACCTTTGACGCCAGAGCCGAGAAGCTTGGCGTGACCCGGGCGGCGAGCCATCCGTCCGACCACACCATGCGACCTCAGGAGGTGGAGCGCAGCTGGAACCCCGAGTACCACCACCTGCTCTCTCACTTCGCGGAGCTGACGGGCGAGGCGGTGGTGTTGAACACGTCGTTCAACCTGCACGGTTTCCCGGTTGTCCGCACCGCCGACGACGCGCTCGACGTCTTCCTGAGGTCCGGTCTGGCTTACATGCAGCTGGCCGGCTTCATCGTTCGTAAGGGGCCGGCGCCATCCGCGCTTGACGATCAGGGTGCGACGCCTGAGGCCGCTCCCGCCGCATCAGTCACGACGTCGGCTGGCGGCGCCACCGGACCGAGCAGCTCGGACTGACCCGCAGGGCATCAGGTCGCTGATCGACACCGTTACACGCGCCGCCGCAACCTACTTCCGCTGGCTTGAGATCAGCCCGGTGGCCTTCTTTTTACGGGGCCGGTTTTTACCCGCTCCGCGCGGCTTCTCTTGTTTCGACACTCTGGCGGGCGATACCCGGCCCTCACCGGCGTCGTCACTCCCGTAACGGTAGCCGTAGCCGCCGTAGTGATCGTCGGTGTCCTCCACGCCGTTGAAGACGGTCCCCACGAGCGGGGCGTCGGCCTGACGCAGCAACTCCACGGCGCGATGCACCTCCCGCTTAGTGGACTTGCCAGCGGACACAACGAGCAACGTGGCGTCGACGTGCGCTGACAACGCCACCGCGTCTGTCACCGGCAACACCGGCGGGCAGTCCAACAGCACGATGTCAGCCTGCGTATGCAATGCCTTGAGTACTTCGAGCGTGCGGTGAGACGCCAGCAACTCAGACGGGTTCGGCGGCAGCGATCCTGCCGCCAGGACCAATAGGCCCGGCACGCCGTGTACCGGTTGTAATGCCTTGTCGAGCGAGACGTTGCCCATTACGGCGTTGGTGAACCCGATGTCGTTGTTAACGCCGAAGAATTCGTGCACCCTTGGCCGCCGTAGGTCGCAACCCACGACGATCACGCGCTGCCCCGCTCGCGCGAGAGCCACGCCGAGATTCGACAGCGTGGCGCTCTTGCCGTCACCTGCCGATGGGCTTGTGATCTGCAAAGTGCGCAGCGGCGTGTCCAGGCCAATGAAACTGATCGATGTCCGCAGAGTTCGGTACGCCTCAGCGATTGGTGACGTCGGGTCGTCCAAGGAAATAACGAAAGCGTCGGTTGACTTGCGCCACTGCGGTACGGCCGGAATGAGACCGAGGGTGGGTAACCCGCTCGCGGCCTCTGCGTCCTCCTTGGCCTTTACCGAGTCGTCGAGTTGCTCGATCAGGAGCACGTAGCCCAGGCCGATCAGCAAACCGACGACGAGGCCCATGGCGCCGTTGCGGATGGGTTTGGGCGACACCGGCTCGTCGCTCGCGACGGCGGGTGTCACCAGCTGCGCGCCACCCGTTGTAAGCGACGCGTCGACGTCAAGCTGATCGAGCCGCTGTTTGAAAATTGCCTGCTGGCTCACGAGCGCATCGCGCTTGGGGCGCACTGCGGCGTCGACGCTGGCGCGCTCGGCCGGGGTGGTTGCTTTTGCGACCTGCGCAGTGAGGGCATCGATCTGCTGGTCGAGCGGCGTGATCTTGCCCTGTATTTCTTGGCTCGCCGCCAGGAGGTCGTCGATGGCCTGCGAGCGGCGGAACTGGATATAGGCGCTCACGTATTCGTTCGCCAGGTTGGCCGCCGACTTGGGGTCGCTCCAGTGAGCGCGTACGACGAATAGGTCCGTCTCGGGAATCGGGCTAGCAGAGATGTTGGGCGCCTTGCCCAGCTTCTTGCGAACCGCGGCGCGCACCGGCGAACTCTTCAGCACACGGATTTCGGTGAGCGCCGTCTTCGTCTGCTGCTGTTGCTGGCCGTTCGAAAAGATCGAATCGCCGAGTCGATTCTGTAGGAGAACCTCGGCCTGGCCCTCGTACACCTTCGGTATCTGGAGCGACACACCAACCGCCGCCGCGGCCGTCAATAATGGGATGAGGACGATCGTCCACTTGCGTCTACGAAGAACACGCAGGTACCTGCGCACATGGTGCGACGTCAATTCGGGTTGATCCACAGTCTGAGCTTAGGAGGTGCCCTGTAGACCGCTCGTGCACCCAGGATGGGTCAGCGGTTTACGTCGGCGACGAGGCGCTCATACATCGAGGCCGTGTCGCTCGCCAAGCGGGCGTCGCTGAAACGTTCGACGACGCGCTGACGCGCTCTTTCGCCCATCGCGGCGCGCAACTCAGAATCGGCCAACAGCTTAAGCGTGCGGTCGAGGAAG
>JACCXE010000169.1 GCA_013697265.1 Actinomycetota bacterium
TGGGGATGGGCGAGCCGCTCGCGAACTACGACGCGACCTGGGGTGCGGTTACGCGGCTGCACGAGTCGCTCGGCCTGTCCGCCCGTCACCTCACGATCTCGACGGTCGGCATCGTGCCCGGCATTCATAAGTTGGCGCAGGAGTCGTTGCCGGTCGGTTTGGCGGTTTCGCTGCACGCCGCGAACGACAAGCTGCGCAACGAACTGGTGCCGGTGAACCGCCGGTACCCGCTGGCCACACTTATCGCCGCATGCCGCGGCTACATAGGCAACCGCAATCGCCGCCTCAGTTTCGAGTGGGCCTGCATCGCGGGCGTGAACGACCGGATGCAAGATGCCCACGAGTTAGCCGACATCGCGGTGGCGCTAGGGGCGCACGTGAACCTGATTCCGTTGAACCCGACCCCCGGCTATTTGGTGATGGGATCGACGCGAACCGCGGTGCGGTCCTTCGCTGACGCGCTGCGCGACCGAGACGTGAACGTGACGGTTCGCCAGACACGGGGAACGTCGATCGACGCCGCATGTGGCCAACTGGCCAACCGTCGCTGACACAATGACGGCGTGCAGACGCGCCGATGGGTTAATCAGAGCCAGCCGCAGACACTCCAGATCGCGGTCTTCCTGCTGTACTTCGGCGCCGTATGGGTGCTGCTCGGCAGCGGACCGCAGGTTGGCGCCGCCGTTGGGGGCGCCAACGCGAACGCGATCGAGAACTTCGCCCGGCTCTTCATCGCAGTGGGCGGCGTCTATGCGGGATACGCCATCTCGAACGAACAGAAGCTCGGCTACTACGTCGGCATCGCCGTCGCCGCGTTACCGCTGGTGGCCAAGGTGCTCATCATGGTGCGCTACAGCGTCGGGCTCTTCGACTTCGACCTTGTGAACCTGCTGTTCGAAATCGCGCTGCTCGCCTTGATCTTGCACACCCAGTCGCGCAATTACGTGCGCATCTGGTTCAAGTAACTGCTGGTGGATCACTGCGGGCGACGACCACGCAGAGGATGGCGAGCAACAGGCACAGCGGCGTATAGAGAGCCAGCTCCCAGGCCCGGTTGATGTCGTCGGAGCCGATCGCCGCCGGTCCATAGAAGGCGGCCCGCAGGAACAGGACGGCCGCCAGTGCCCATGTGCCGGCCGAGAACACCCATCTGGGCATCCACGCGCCCCACAGGCCGCCTCGGCCGGTCACCAGCATCGCCGCCGCGCCGAGGGCCACCGCTACCGCGATCGTGGCCGCGGGCGGGGGGAACATCGAGGCCGGGGCTCCGAAAACGGTCTCGGAGAGCGCCTCCTTGTCCCCGAACGGCCACGTGATCCCAGTCGCCCACAGACCGTGGAGGGCGGCCATCGCGCCGAGCAGCACGCCAGCGACGCTGGCAGCGGTTCGGGCGAAGCGGGACGATTGCCTTGGTTGGCTGTGTCGTTGCCCGGGCTTCACGGAGCGCCGGTTATCGGAACTGCTTCGCCACATCGGCGAACAGTTCGATGGACTGGGTCGACGGGTAGTCGCTCGTCCAAGGCATGAACGCCGTCGCGCCGAGGTCCACGTACGTTTGGATCTTCTCGGCCACCTGCTCGGGCGTTCCGATGAGATTGCCGGCTTGCCACGAGTTGAACTCCTCGCCCCAGAGCGACTTGGTGCCGATGGCGCGTAGTTCGTCTTCGGTGTCGCGCATCATCACTTCGCCTGAGATCGTCTTTTCGATTTCGTCGTAGTCGCGACCTACGGCCTTGCAGTGGTCTTTCAAGATCTCGCACTTGCGCTTGAACTCTTCGGGCTTGCCCCCGAAGTTGGACCGGTCCGCCAAACGCGCCACGACCCGCAACGTGACCTTCTCGCCGCCGCCGCCGATGAGGATCGGCGGGTGCGGGTCTTGCAACGGTTTGGGGTCACAGTTGGCCCGTTCCATCTTGTAGTACTTGCCGTCGTAGGTCGTCTCCGGCTCGGTCCACATCGACCTCACGATCTCGACGCATTCGCGCAGCATCCCGATGCGGTCTTTGGGCGCAAGAAACTCGAAGCCGTAGCCCTTGTATTCGTTCTCGTACCAGCCGGCTCCGATCCCCCAGTCGAGGCGGCCGCCGCTGATCACGTCGACACACGACGTGATCTTGGCGAGGAC
>JACCXE010000175.1 GCA_013697265.1 Actinomycetota bacterium
CGGACACGCCGAGGAACACACCGATGGCGCCGAGCGCCAGATTCGTCAGTACCGGGCGGGTGCCGTCGACCAGGAACAGCCCGTTGGCGAGCAGCAATGCGCCGGCGGCGGTGAGTACCCCACCGACGATGACACGGCGTCGACCACGCAGGCTGTAACTCGTCGCGTAGGGCGGCGAGGGGCGCAACGGTAGAGGCGCGGACCGCCGGCATGATCGAAGCGAGGACCGTGACTCCGATACCGAGCACCAGTCCGATGATCGCTGTGCGCGGCTTCAGGATCGGGCTGCCCGACGGCAGCGTGAAGCCGATCGCGCTCATGAGCACCTGCAAGCCGCGGGCCAGCACGAGGCCACCGCCCACACCGATGACCGATGCCACCGTGCCGAGCACGAGCGACTCGGTCATCACCGATCGACGAACCTGCGCGGGCGACGCCCCGACGGCGCGCAGGAGTGCGAGTTCCTTCGTGCGTTGCCCAAGGATGATGTTGAACGTGTTGAAGATGTAAAACGCCGACACGAACAGAGCGACTCCGGCGAAGGCGAGCAGCACGCCGCCGATGAGGTTGGCGATCACCTCGAACGTCGACGAGTCCTCTTTGGCGACTTGCGCACCCGTCACGATCTCGACGACGGGCGGCGCGGCGGCTTCGAGGCGAGCCCGGACGTCGGACACCTCAGCGCCGGGCGTCACATGGATCAGCACCTTGTCGACGAGGCCCTCACGGTTGAGGGCGCGCTGGGCTGTGTCGGTTTCGAACGCCAGGACGTGCGCCCCAGCGAAGCCCTTGCTCTTGCCGAACTCGAAGGTGCCGACGAGCGGAAATGTTGCGGGCCCCGACGTCAGTTGCACCCGCACTTGCGTGTTGAGCGCGAAGTTGTATTTGTCGAAGGTGACCTGGTCGAGCGCCATCTCGCCCGGACCAGGACGGCGACCCGTCGTGACGCGCAGCGGGTTCAGCGCCTCGCTATCACCCCAACTGAAACCGAGGGTGGGCGGGCCGGCGTTGGGGACCTGCTTGCCCTTCGGGTCGATCAGGGCGGGGATGAGCCCCTGGACGGGACCGTCGACGTCGGCGACGCCGGGCACCGCCTTCACCTGCGCGAGCGCGTCTTCCGGTAACGGCGCCCGTTCGATGCCACCGGGGCCGGTGTCGAAACCGCCTTTGGTGCGCACGACCAGGTCGACATTCTGGTTGGCCTCACCGAACAACGTGCGGAACGTGTCCTTGATCGTGTCGCTCAACACGAACGACGACACCACGAACGACACGCCGAGCACGACAGCGAGCGCCGTCATCACGAAGCGTCCCTTGTGATCGTTGATGTTGCGCAGGCTGAGTCGGAACATCAGACGCGGAACTTCTTCATGCGGTCGAGCACCTTGGCCGGCGTGGGCTTGGCCATCTCGTCGACGATCTCGCCGTCGTCGAGGAACAACACGCGGTCGGCGTAAGACGCGGCGACGGCGTCATGGGTGACGATCACGATCGTCTGGTCGAACTCGGTCGTGGCCGAGCGGAGAAACTCGAGGATCTCGGCCGAGGTGGCCGAGTCGAGGTTGCCCGTCGGTTCGTCGGCGAACACGATTTGCGGTCGGTTGGCCAACGCCCGGGCCACTGCGACGCGCTGCTGCTGCCCGCCTGACAACTCGCGGGGGCGGTGCTTGAGTCGGTCGCCCAGGCCCATCGTGGTCACGATGCGCTCGATCAACGACGGGTCGGCCTGGCGACCCGCGAGGTCGGCGGGCAACGTGATGTTCTCTATCGCGTTGAGGGTCGGCACCAGGTTGAACGCCTGAAACACGAACCCGACGCGGTCGCGGCGTAGGTGGGTCAGCTGCGTCTCGTTCAGCGCGCCCAGTTCGGTGTCGCCGATGAAAATGCTGCCGCTCGTTAGCGAGTCAAGCCCAGCGAGGCAGTGCATCAGGGTCGACTTGCCGGACCCCGACGGCCCCATGATCGCCGTGAACTCTTGCGGCGCGAAGGTCACGTCCACCCCGCGCAACGCGGTCACTTCCGTTTCGCCCGACCCGTAAACTTTCACTGCGCCAACCGTGCGCGCCGCCGCCACCTGCGTGTTTGTTGCCATGCGAGCATCCTAAGGATGGGGGCGGCAGCGGCAATCAGGGATATCCCTTGTTGCACCCTGAGATCGGTCACGACTGGTCCAGGCAGGGCTTCTGCGCCACGAAGCGTAAAACCCGTTCCGCCTGCTGCATTTGAGGCAACCTTGGCGGCGTGAGTTCCGCGCCGGAGACCCAGACCTACGAGGCGCGCCCACAATCGAGTCGGGCCGCCCGCCACTTCGTTAATCGATGGCTAGACGAGCATGCTCTGGGCAAGTTCGCCGACCGCGTTCCGCTCGCAGTTTCCGAACTCGCCACGAACGCGGTCTTGCACACGGCCAAGCCGTTCACCATTTCAATTTCCGGTGACGCCGATACGGTGCGCGTCGAAGCGGTCGATTCAGCGCCCGACCTCATTCCTGTCGCCTCCGCGTTGCACGGCATCGCGTCGGACATAACGAGTCTCAGCGAGACGGGCCGCGGGCTGCTTATCGCGGGGTCCCTGGCGAACCGCTGGGGGGTGGACCTGTCCGCCACGGTCAAGACGATCTGGTTCGAGTTCGACGAATCGGGCCAGCCCGCGGTTGCCACGGAGCCCGTGGTCAATGACACGCGTCCTTCGCGTACTCCGGACGAAGGGCTGAACCACCTGCGCTTCATCGGGCTTCCGGTGCGCACTGCGATTGCCAGCGGCTTCGACGTCGAGGACGCGGTCCGCGACTTACTGTTGCTGTCGGAATCGGCGCGTGAGGCCAAGCCCGGCGACTTGGAATTGTTGCTCGATCTTGTGGCCCGCAGCGTGACGGTGCGCCTGTTCGGCCGCCACGCCGCGATGCACGCTGCGAGCGCCGGGCGCTACCGATTCGACATGACGATGGACGTCACCGACGACGCGCTGTTCGCCACCGGCGACCTCGCCCGGCTGTTGGCCCGGCGCGCCGGGAGTCGCCGGGGCCCCAGTGCCGACGTCGTCGAGTTCCGCATCTGGCTGGGCAACGAAACGTCGCGGCAGCGCAGAGGTGCGCCGCCGACCGAATGCCCGCTGCCTGCGGGTATGTGACGTCTATGCGAACTCTTACTCCCGGCGAGGCTGCGGCCGAGGTACGTGCCACCGATGTGCTGTGCCTGCCGCTCGGCCCGGGCCAGCCGCCGGCGTTTCTCGAGGCACTCGGGCGTCGGACCGACTGGGTCGAGCTACGGATAATCGGTTCGTTGCTCACCGTGTTGTCGGACGTGTTTGCCCATCAGAACGTGCACTACTTGAGCGGCTTCTACGGGCCGCTCGAGCGGGGGCTGCGCGACACCGGCGCGAACATCAGCTTCACGCCCGCCGACTTTTGGCGCGGCATCCCCCTGATGGCCGAGGCCAAACCCCGCGTTATGGCGACCGCGGCGGCGCCGCCCGCGCGCATCCGGACTTTCGTGACGAATTGCTCGAAGCCGCGGCGCGGGCCAGCGGCGGACGGTCACCGCTCGCCTAGCGATCCGTAGTCAATTCGCGTTTGTAACAGCGCGCGACAGGGGTAATAGAGCCTCGAACGTTCGCGGCAAAACGCCGCGACGTGACCCCGAGGAGCTACGCCTTATGAGTAACGCCGTACCAGAAGTACCCGACGAGGGGGGTCTCGCCGAGCGGGTTAAGGCCAAGACGAAGCAGATCATCGGTTCGGTGATCGCCGACGACGACCTGAAGGCAGAGGGCGAGTTGCAGGAAGCCAAAGCTGACGCAGCCGTGCAAGCCCGCGAAGATGCGGCATCGGCCGAAGTTGCTACGGCAAAGGCCGACATCGAAACGCGCACCAACGAATTGCGCGTTGAGCGGGCGCAGATCGCAGCTGAGGAAGCCGAAGCGATCGAACGCGCCCGACTTGAGCGTGAGACAGCGGCGGCCGAAGCTCGGGTCGAGAAAAGCGCCGCTGTGCAAGAAGCGGCCGCGCAGCGACAGGCGACTGCCCAGGAAGCTGCGGTTGACGCCAAAGAGACGCGCGCCGTTATGGAGCGCCTCGAAGCCGAGGCCGACGTACAAGAGATCGAGCGTCGCGCTGAGCAGGCCCGTCGCAACGCCGCCGCACTCGACAACGCCCAGAACACCAGGAGCTAGGACCGACCATGCAAATCACCACCATTCCCCGCACTGCAGTAAAGAGCGCGCTCGACGCAATGCGGCTGCCCTTGTCCACCATCGAGCGGTTGACCGGGCAGGCCGAAAACCAGGCGTGGCCGCCAGCGTTGATGTTCGAGGAATTTCAGGCCAGCGCTAAGCAATTCGCTGGCTCCGTCCTGCGAGACGAGACGCTGGTCGAAGAAGGCCGTTTGCAAAGCGTCAAGGTCAGCGAACTCCGCCGCTCCTTCGATCTCGACCTCAAGGCCGAGGCGACCCGCGAGCAAGCGGACGCCAAGCTGGCCCGGAAGCACGAGTCGGCCGAAGGCGAACGCCAACAGGCTGAACAGCAAGCGCGCGAACGCGAAGCAAAGATCGCGAGGCTCAAGCGCGACACAGAAGCGCGCGTGAAAGCGGACGCCAAACGAGCCGCGGAAACCGTGGCGAAGGCCGAGAAGATCCGTGAAGATCGGCTCGCGGCCGCCGACCGGGCCGCCCGCCTGGCTAACGCCGATGCAGAATCCACCGCGCTGGCCAAGCAGAAGAAGGCCGTCGCCTCGATCAGCAAGGTCACCACGTTGGCCGACGCGGTCGAAACGAAAAAGGCAAAGCGCAAGAGCAATTAGCTCGGCGCGTAACCTCAGATCGTGGCGAGCTACCCGCGCACGCTGACGATCATTCGCCACGCCC
>JACCXE010000217.1 GCA_013697265.1 Actinomycetota bacterium
GCGCTCCGGCGATGGCGGTTTCGTGGCGGTCTTCGGCGAAGCGGGGATCGGCAAGTCACGACTGCTGCGAGAGTTCACCAACCACGCGCCCGACGTTCGCACGATCACCGCGTTCTGCGAGACGTACCAGGCCACGACGCCGTACTTCGCCGCCCGGTTCCTGCTCCGCGGCGCCCTTGGGTTGCCGTCGGATGCGCCCACGGAAGCCGGTCTCCGGTCGGCGGTCGCCCGCCTGGCCCCCGAGTTGCTGGCGTGGTTGCCGTTGATCGGTGCCGTCGCGGCGATCGACGTGCCGGCGACCGCCGAGGTTGACGCGCTCGACCCCGAGTTCAGGCGGGCGAGGACGGTTCAGGTGGTGGTGGACCTACTCGACGCCGCGCTCACGAAACCCGTCGCGCTAATCGTCGACGACGCCCACTGGCTCGACGAGTTGTCGGGCGAGTTGCTCGTGGGTATCGCCGCCGCCGCTCGCCACCGTCCCTGGGTCGTCGTGCTGGCCGGCCGCCTCGAAGTCGACGCCTACACCCCGCCTACCGAGGCGCTCGACCTTGCGCTCAACCTAATCCCACTCGACAGCACCGCCGCGGGCGCGTTGCTCACGTCGGCCGACCAGGCGGCCCACATCCGCCCGGATCAGCGCAACGCCATCCTCCAGCGCAGCGGGGGGAATCCTTTGTTCCTCGAGCAACTAGCGGCGCGGATCGACGCCGCCGGCGCGACCGCGTTGCCCGACTCGCTCGAGACGCTCATCGCCGCCGAGATCGACGCGCTCGGCGCCGCCGACCGCAACGCGGTGCGCCTCGCCGCGGTGCTCGGCCCGATCTTCGACACGGGGCTGCTGCTCGAACTCGTGGGGGTGGGGGCACTCTCCGACGTGCTGAGCCCTCGGCTGGCCCGCTTCCTCGAAGCGGTCGGCGACGCGGCCGTGCGTTTCCGCAACCAGACCTATCGCGACGTGGCCTACGAAACGTTGTCGTTCGGCCGCCGGCGCGACCTTCATGGGCGGGCGCTCAGTGCGATCGAGGGGGCGGCGGGCGACGCGACCGATGATCAGGCCGAGGTCCTGAGCTTCCACGCGCTGCACGCCCGCGACTTCGCCCGCTGTTGGCGCTACAGCCAGGTTGCCGCGGTCAAGGCCGAGGACAGCTACGCCAACGTCGAGGCCGCGACGCTGCTGGAGCGCGCGCTCACGGCGGGCGCTCACCTCGGCGTGGCCGAGCGCGACGCCATGGCCGCCACGTGGGAGCAGCTGGGCGACGTCAGCCTCAAGGCCGGCACCTTCGACCGGGCCAAGCGAGCGTTCGACCGCGCCCGCGTCCTCGTGGGCGTCGACGCCGCCGTACAAGCCCGCCTGTGCCGCAAAGAGGCGATCACGGCGATGCAACGGGGCCAGGGCACGGCCGTCGCCCGCTGGCTCACGCGGGGCCTGCAACTCGTAGCGAACGCGTCCGACGAGGCCTCGCTGGCGGCCCGCTCCGACCTGCGCCTCAGCTACGGCGAGTTGCTCCAGCGGCGCCGGCGCAATGCGGAAGCGATGCGATGGGCCGAACTCGCGGCGCAGGACGCGATGGCGTGTGGCTACAACAAGGGCCTCGCCCGTGCCTTTTCGGTTCGGGGAGTCGCTGCATTCGAAAGCGGTGACCTGAGCGAACTCCACTTCCTCGAAGACGCGTTGAAGCTCTGGGAAGAGGAGGGCAGCCTGCGCGACCAGGCGACCGTCGCCACCCTGCTCGGGGCCGCGGCCTATTACACGGGCCGCTGGGACGACGCGGCCCGCCTCTTTGACCGCGCCCGGGCCGACTACGAGAAGTCGGGCGACGTGGTGACCGCGGCCTACGGCACCTGCAACCTGGCCGACATCCTGATCGACCAGGGCCGGGGCGACGAGGTTGTCGACGCGCTGCACGAGATCATCCGGGTGTGGCGTTCGGTCGGCCACCCCGACCCGATCCCCGGCGCGCTCATCAACCTCGGCCGGTGCGCGCTCGGCCGCGGCGACCTCGACGAAGCGCGCGCCCGCTTCCGCGAAGCGCGTGACCTAACAAGCCGCACCGCCGGCGCGCGCGTCGAAAGCGACGCCTGGTTGGCCGACTGCGCCATACGCTCAGGCGACGCCGCACGCGCATTGGCGACTGTGGACGACGCGCTGCGTTCCGAGTTGGCCTCGGGCGGACAGTTCGTCGCCCGGCTGCAACGGCTGCGGGGACTATGCCTCGCTGCGCTCGACCGCCACGACGACGCATTGATCGCGCTGGACGCGAGCCTCGCAGTTGCACGCGAACGCGCCGCCGCCTACGAGATTGCCCTGGCCATCAACGCCCTCGACGTATGCCTCCGGCGCTCCGGCGGTTGCGTCGACCCCGTATTGCACGAAGAGGCCGAGAACATCTTGCGCGATCTCGGGGTGCGCGACGTTTCGTTACCCCTCGGCGTCTGACGGCCGAAGCTCCCGGGCCGCACTCGCCAAAACGCCGTTCACGAATCGGCCCGACTCCTCGGTTGAGTACCGCTTCGCCAACGAGACCGCCTCGTCAAGGACGACCGCCGTCGGCACGTCGGGCCGCTCTGCGAGTTCGTAGACGCCCAGGCGCAGCACGGCCCGGTCAACCGTCGGCATGCGCTCCATCGGCCAGTCCGGAGCCAGGCGCGTGATCACTTCGTCTATTCGCGCCGCGTGTTCGCTCACGCCCGTCACCACGTCGACGGCGTAATTGTCGGGCGTGACGGGCAGCGCCGCGAGGATCTCCTTCACCGTGGCCGCCTTGGCGTCGGCTTCGTACAACAGTTCCAGCGCCCGCTCGCGCGCCATCGTCCGATCGGCGCCGCTCACGACGGCCTACGCCCGGGTGATGTAGTCGCCGGTGCGCGTGTCGACCTTGATGCGGTCGCCTTGGTTCACGAACAGCGGTACCTGGAGCACGTGGCCGGTCTCGAGCGTGGCCGGTTTGCGGGCACCCGACACGCGGTCGCCTTGCACACCCGGCTCGGTTTCGGCGACGGTCAACTCGACCGACGCCGGTAGATCCACACCCACGACTTCCTCGTTGTAAGTCTGGATGACGGCGTTGTCGGACTCCTTCAGGTAGTTCGTCGCGTCGCCGAGCACTAGCGACGTGAGGTTGCGCTGGTCGTAGGTGCCCGTGTCCATGAACACGTACTCCTCGCCGTCCTTGTAAAGGAACTGCATCTCGCGCTTTTCGATGATCGCCTGCTCGAGCTTCTCGTCGGCCCGGTAGGTGCGGTCGACCACCGCGCCGTTGCGCACGTTCTTGAGCTTGGTGCGCACGAAGGCGCCACCTTTGCCCGGCTTGACGTGCTGGAAGTCAACGATCTTGAAAAGACCTTCGGGGAGATTGAGCGTCATCCCGTTGTTGATGTCACTCATGCTTATGGTTGGCATGCGACTGCGAGTTCCTTGGTAGTTGTGGTGAGCGGGTA
>JACCXE010000220.1 GCA_013697265.1 Actinomycetota bacterium
GCCCAACCCCTCGTCGTTCTCGAGAAGGTCAACAAGTACTTCGGTGACCTGCACGCGTTGCGGGACGTCGACTTGACCGTCGACGCCGGCGAAGTCGTCGTGGTCATCGGGCCTTCGGGCTCAGGCAAAAGCACGCTGTGCCGCACGATCAACCGACTTGAGCCGATCGACAGCGGCACGATCACGATCGACGGCCAGCCGCTGCCCGAAGAGGGCCGGGCGTTGGCCCGGTTACGGGCCGACGTCGGGATGGTGTTCCAGTCGTTCAACTTGTTCGCCCACAAGTCGATCCTCGACAACGTTGCCCTCGGGCCGATCAAGGTGCGCAAGATGAGCAAGAGCGACGCCCGGGAACACGCACGCGCGTTGCTCGAACGCGTCGGCATCGCCGACAAGGCAGGTCGATACCCGGCCGAGTTATCGGGTGGTCAGCAGCAGCGCGCCGCGATCGCCCGGGCGTTGGCGATGGAACCCAAGATCATGCTGTTCGACGAACCGACGTCGGCGCTCGACCCCGAAATGATCAAAGAAGTACTCGACGTGATGGGTGAGCTGGCCAATGAGGGCACCACGATGCTCGTGGTCTCCCACGAAATGGGTTTTGCCCGCTCGGCCGCTCGTCGCGTTGTGTTCATGGACGAAGGCGCGATCGTCGAAGTGGCCGCGCCCGACGACTTTTTCCGCGCCCCGAAGACGGCGCGGGCCAAAGACTTCCTATCCAAAATCCTCGTTCACTAGCTAGGAGAGCCAACCCATGCGTAACCTCAACCGCCGCATAGCCGGTGTCCTTGCTCTCACGCTTGGAGTCGCCGTGTTTGCCGGCGCCTGCGGCGATGACGACAAGACCACTGCCGACAAGAAGACCACCAGCACCGCTGCGGCGTCGTTCCCGTCGGGCTCGACGATGGCGCGTATCAAGGCGGCGGGCACCATCAAGGTGGGCGTGAAGTTCGACCAGCCGGGATTTGGCTTGAAGAACCCGACCACCGGCAGCGTCGAAGGGTTCGACGTCGAGATCGCCAAGAACATCGTGGAGGCGATCGACCCTGCGGTGAAAATCGAATTCGTCGAGTCGATCTCGAAAAACCGTGAGCCGTTTATTCAAGACGGCACCGTCGACATGGTCGTAGCGACATACACGATCAACGACACCCGCAAACAGGTCGTCGACTTTGCCGGCCCGTACTTCGTGGCCAAGCAGGACATCATGGTGAAGAAGGACAACACCACTATCAAGTCGGTGAGCGACTTGGCCGGCAAGAAGGTGTGCACCGTGACCGGCTCTACTTCTGAAAAGAACCTCAAGGCCAAGGCTCCGACCGCGCAGGTCACGTTGTTCGGCACTTACTCGCAGTGCGCCGAAGCGATGACTGACGGGCGGGTCGAAGCGGTGACCACCGACAACACGATCCTGGCCGGGCTCGTGCAGAGTAGCGGCGGCGCCTTCAAGCTCGTCGAAGCTCCTTTCAGCGACGAGCCCTACGGCATCGGCGTGAAGCTGGCCGACGACGTATTCCGCGAGTTCATCAACGATCAACTCGAGGCGATATTCAAGAACGGCGACTGGGCCGACGCGTTCGACAAGACGCTCGGGGCCATCGGCCTCAAGACTCCGACATCGCCGAAAGTCGACCGCTACAAGACGGGCACCGCTCCGGCGCCCTCCACCACAACCACCAGCACCACCATCGCCTCCTAAGGAATCCGACTGACCCGGTAGAGCGGCGTCGTGCAACTCGTTCTCGACAACCTCGACGTCTTTCTTGTGGGCATGCGCACCACGGCAACGCTCACACTGGTTTCGTTCGCGGTTGCGATGGTGATCGGCGTGCTGCTGGCGGCCTGCCGGGTCAGTCCGATTCCCCCGTTGCGCGCCGCCGGCGCGTTCTACGTCGAAACGATTCGCAACACGCCGCTCACGGTGTTGTTCCTGCTGTTCTTCTTCGGCCTCACCAAGGTCGGGGTTCTCTTCGGTGGCTTCACCACCGCGGTGATCGTGCTCGGCGGCTACACCGGCGCCTTCGTGGGTGAAACGGTGCGTTCCGGCATCAACTCGGTGAGCCGGGGCCAAGCCGAGGCGGCGCGGTCGATCGGCCTCACATTTCCGCAAACGCTGACGATCGTGGTCCTGCCGCAAGCGTTGCGGACAGTTGTGGCCCCGATCGGCAGCCTGTTCATCGCGCTGATCAAGAACAGTTCGATCGCGAGCGTCATCGCGGTGGAAGAACTCGTATTCCGCACCGACGCGCTGAGCAACCAGACCGCGCGCGGCATCCCGATCTTCATCGGAGCCGTGATCGCGTATCTCGCGATGACCATCCCGTCAGGCTTCGCGTTCGCGGCGCTGGAACGACGGGTGGCGATCAAGCGATGACGGCGCCCGTTCTCGCCGATGCCCTCGGACCGCGGGCCCGCAGACGGGTGCGGATTGCGTCCTTCGTTGCCGCGGGCGTGCTCGTGGTCGTGGTGTACGTCGCGTTCCGTCGGCTCTCGGACAAGGGCCAACTTGAGTGGGCCAAGTGGGAGCCGCTGACGCAATGGTCCGTGCTCAAGTTTCTCTTGCTCGGCCTTGGGGTCACGGTGAAAACGGCCGCCGCGGGAATGGCGATTGCTCTGGTGCTCGGCGCGGGCCTCGCACTGATGCGGCTGTCGCGCACGGCACCGGTGCGCTGGTTCGCCACCGCTTGGGTCGAACTGTTCCGCGGCTTCCCGCTGCTGCTTCTGATCTTCTTCATCTTTTTCGCGCTGCCGAAGTACGGCGTGACCATGACGCCGTTCCGTGCCTTGGTGCTCGGCCTTGCTTTGTACAACGGCGCCATGTTGGGCGAGATCTTCCGAGCCGGCATCTTGTCGCTTGATCGCGGGCAGTCCGAGGCCGCCTACGCGATCGGACTCACCTACTGGCAAGCGATGTTTCTCGTGATCGTGCCCCAAGCGGCGCGCCGGATGCTTCCCGCCATCATCAGCCAGATGGTCACGTTGCTGAAGGACACGTCGCTCGGCTTCATTATCGCCTATGAGGAATTGCTCCGGCGGGGACGCGAGACCGGCGAGTTTTTCGCGAACCCGTTGCAGACTCTCGTGTTTGTGGCGCTCGTCTACATCGCGGTGAACTTCACGCTTAGTCGGATCGCGCAGACGCTTGAGGCGCGGCAGCGGCGGCGCTACGGGGCGAGCTCCGTGGCCCACGCGGGAGCCGAAGACCTTGCCGTGGTCTCAGCGGCGGTCGAGGTTTAACCTCGCAGAGTCTGCAACCAGGGGGAAACCACGTGCCCGACTTTCCGCACCAGCCCGAACAACTCACGGCCGACTGGCTGAGCGAGACGCTCGGCGCGGCGGTTTCCGATTTCTCGATTGAACAGATCGGCGTGGGCGTGGGCCTGCTCGG
>JACCXE010000221.1 GCA_013697265.1 Actinomycetota bacterium
TTGTCGTAGCAACCTGCGCCGCGGTAACGGTCAGCGGCGCCGAAAGCACCAAGCCCGAACTCGCACCTGTCAACTGAACTGTGTGCGAGCCCTCGTCATCCGACGACGGCAGCGTGAAGGTGAAAACGTATTCACCGGCCGCGTCTGACGTGGTGGAACCGACGCTCACCGGGTCGCTCTGCACCACACCGGCGATCGACTCGCCGGCTTCGAAGCCACCGCCGGTGACGGTGATCGAGTCGCCCGCCTTGGCCGTGCTAGGGGACAACGCGATGCGTGCAGTTGGCTCGACGGGAGCGATCGTGCCGCGATCGATGTAGCTCGGCAGCCCGAGGGCCATCACGGCCTGCGGCGTGGTGCGTTGGTACGCGGGCCGCTTCGAGTCACTGATCGCGCCGGAACCCGTGGCGTCTTTGTCCGCCTTCGTGAGTGCTATGGCGCCCTTGTCCGGGCCCGCGGTCAGCTGCAGTGCGGCGACTCCGGCGGCCACGTCGTTGGCGTCGGGCACCAGGCCGAACGAGCGCAGCGCCGAGGCGGCCAGCCCGCTGGAGTTGGCGTTGCCGATGAGATTGGTGCCGTCGGCCTCGAGCGAGAGCAGGTAGTCGAGGGCGTCGTCGATTTTTGCGTCTTGGGCCTGCGTGAGCGTCGCCCGCTTCAGCGCGAACAACGCGAACGACGTGCCGTCCGCGTTTGCGTCGGCGTTGTCGGTGCACGCCACGCCCTCGGCGTAATCGGTGCGGAACCCACCGTTGGCGCACTGCTGCGCGAGAAGCCATGTGACTGATGACGCCGGGATCGTGTTCGTGGTGCGGGCCAGGGCGACCATGTCGAGGGCTTGCCCCACGCCGTTACTGAAGTCGCCGAACTCGCTGTTGTCGGTAAAACGACCGTTCGGCTGGAGCCGAGCGCGCACTTCGTTCTCGAGATTGAGCCCGCCCACACTGGTGGTGTCGAGGCCGCGGGCCTGCGCCATCACCATGAGTTTTCCGAGCGGACCGGCGTAACGCTCGGTGCCCGCGCCCACATAGTCAGCCGTGTGCGCGACCACGTAGTCCGACGCGGCTTTGGCCTCGGTGTCGGCGTTGCGGCCGGCCGAGGCGACTGCGAGCAACGCGTCGATGGTGAGGCCGAGGTCATCGAACGTGCTGGTCTCCCCGTTGAACGTCGAGGTCACCTGAAAGCGGTGGTTGCTCGCGGTGAGCTCCTTCTCAAGCCAGTCAATCGCCGAGGTCGCCGAGGCGGCTACACCTTGGGCGCGCACGGTGCCGGCTGAGGCAAACGAGGGAGCCACGAGCGCGGTGCTGAGGAAGAGCGCGGCGCCAAGCGCAACCGCTGCCCGAACAGGGTGGTTCGTTGTCATGTGTTTTCGCCTTTTGTTGATGTCCACGCAACGGCTACTCCTCATGCAGGTAATCCGACTTCCACGCGAGGTGGTTACGGCTGCGGGTCAGTGCCGGACTCTCACCGGCTTCCCCTACATGAAGGTGATGCGAAGCCGTGATACTACCAACGACGGTTCCATGGGCGCATTACCGCCCGAGGGCTTGCGCGACCATGGCGATGTAGTCGACGTGCTGCTCGGTCTCGGTGAAGCCGTGGCCCATCGTGTTGACCGCGGCGTGGGTGCCGCCCGCGGCCTCCCATGATGCGATGCGTTCGGCCACGGCCTCGGGGCCGTGTTTCGTAAAGACCACTGCCTCGCCGCCGAAGGAGTCGACCGAACGGCCCGCCTGGTCCACGAGATCGCGCATGAGGTTCCACTGTTCGATCACGTTGTCGACCCGTCCCCCGAATACGAACCCGTCTCCGACGCGTGCTGCGCGCGCGAACGCGCGTTGCCCCCAACCGCCGAGCCAAATGGGGACAGGCGCGGTGGGCCGAGGCGCGGTGCCGGCGCGATCTATGCGATCGAACCGACCCGTGAAATCGACGACCGGCTCGGCCCACAGGCGGCGCAGCAACTCGATCTGTTCCTCTTGCCGGGCGCCACGCGTTTTGAAGTCCTGCCCTAAAGCGTCGTATTCGACGTGGTTCCAACCCACGCCGACGCCGAGGCGGAAGCGGCCGCCCGAGAAGAGGTCGAGATCGGCGACCTGTCGAGCGACCAAAGCCGTTTGACGTTGCGGCAGGATCAAAATGCCGCTGAAGAAGCCGAGTCGCTGCGTCATGCCGGCCAGGTAGGCGAACATCATCAGCGGGTCGTGGAAGGGATCGTGCTCCGTGTACGGCCCGGTCAGCGGCGGCTCGCGGCCTTCGTGCACCGCGCCGAGCACATGGTCGTACGCGAGCAGATGGTCGTAGCCCAGCGCTTCTGTGGCCAGCCCGATGCGGCGCACCGACTCGGGGCGACCACCCAGTTCGATTTGTGGGTAGACCACGCCTATGAACATCAGAAGAGTCTTCACCACCGCTGCCGCGCTCGTGTTTTCGGCTGGTCTTTTCGCTGCCTGCGGTGGTGGCGGCGGCAACAGCGACACCGCGTCGGGCGACACCGCGTCCAGCGGCACCGCGCTCACGGTGAACGCCACCGACTTCAAGTTCGACCCGACCACGCTCACAGCCAAGGCCGGCGAAGCGGTGACCTTCACCATCAAGAACGACGGCAAGGTCACGCACAACCTCACCATCGAAGATCTGAAGGTTGACCAGGACGTGAAGGACGGCAAGACGGCCAGCCAAACGGTCACGCCGAAAGCCGGCAGCTTCGAGTACCACTGCAACTATCACCCCGCCTCGATGAAGGGCACCCTCACCGTCAGCTAACGGGCGCCACCATCGGCCATGGGCGCTCGCGCTCCACGGCCAGTGCCACGTCGAACAGCAACGCGTCTTCGTGATGGCGCGCCAGCACCTGCATGCCCACTGGTAGCCCGTCCACCGTGCCCGCCGGGATCGACACGGCGGGGTTGCCGTAGATGTTCGAGATGATCGTGAGCCCACCCATGTTCACGAGCACGGGGAAAAAACGGTTCTCCAGTCCCAGGATGTTCGACGGCA
>JACCXE010000245.1 GCA_013697265.1 Actinomycetota bacterium
CGCCGGCTTGATCGTTCGCCTCCAGATGATCGGCCGCGCTGACCGTGTTGTCGCCGTTGACGTCGAGGTAGTGGCTCATCGTGACCGCAATGCCTTCGACATCGAGGGTCGATACGCACTTGTTCAAACCGACGGGATCGGTGTTGTAAGCCATGATGTCGTTGGTCGGCACCCTGCCCCACGGCCCTTCGGCGCCGTCGCCGACGTGGCCGACGGTCAGGCAGTGGCCGAACTCGTGGGCCACCAGGTCGAACAGCGAGAACAGGTCCGCGACGTCCGGCGCTGGGTCGATTGCGCCGTTGACGGCGACGCAGATGTTGCCGCCCGCGCCGCCGCAGTCCTCGACGTAGGTGCCGACGCGCTCCTCGTGGTGTCGCTCGAAACCGGGCACGTTGTTCCACGCGTCGAAGTCGAAGGGATTGCGGACTCCGTGGCAGGGCGCGTCGCCGTCGACACCGAGCGGCTTGCCGAAATGGGCGACCGGGTCGACGCCGATGCCGGCTCCGCCCACAGGGTTGCTGGCGATCACAACGATCTCGGGGTCCGCGATCGGATAAGTGGTGAACTCGCCGCCGTTGCCGTTGGGGTCGACTTCGTCGACAGTGATGTGAAACTGCATCCCTTGGCCGAGCCAGGGCAGGCCGATTTGGGGCGACAGGTTGTGAATGCCGCCCTCCCACATCTGTACGGCCTGGCGCATGATGCGCAAGTCGCGCTCGACGGTGGGCGAAATCGGTAGGAGCAGCAACACGTCGACCTGGGGCGAATCGAGGCCGTTCATGCCCGTGCGCATGTGGTAGCAGGAGTTGTTGGCGTAGTCCTTGAGCGAGTCGTTCTCGCAGCCGGGCGGGACGTTGCCGGCGCCGAAGTGCGTGCCCGTGTAGTCGTCGGCCGGGCTCGCCTGCGCGGGCGCGGTGACAATGGCACCTGCGACAGTTAGTGCGGCAGCGATCAGGACCGCCAATAGACGCCTACTCACAAATACCTTTCCGGCACGCGAGCTTCCCCAGCCGCAGCGCCTCAGCGCCGTAAATATACTCACCGAGCGGGCACGCCGCCTTGCACGGTGGTGCGGTGCAACTCGCGGCGCGTGCCCGCGTAGTCGTTTAGTGCCAGGTGCTGCGTCGCGCGGTTGTCCCAAATCGCGAGGTCACCGTTGCGCCAGCGGTGGCGCACGGTGAACTGATGCGCCGTGCTGTGGTGATGCAGGCCGCGCAAAAACTCAGCGCCGCGCGCCGGTTCAATGTCGGCGCCTTCGAGGTCGCGGCAATAAGCCTGGTTGAAGAACAACACCGCTTTGCCGTTGCCGGGGTGCGTGGTGATCATCGGGTGGGCGCGCACGTCGTTGGCGTCTTCGGTCGTGCGGATGTCCATGTGCTTGAGGCCGTCGTGCAGCGCCTGCATCTTCGGTGAGTACGCGTCTTTCGCGGTATGGATGCCGTTGACGCCCGGCTGGTCGATGACGGCTCGAACATCAGGCGAGAGTTGGTCGAGCGCAGCGATGTTGCTCGTCCAGCACGTGTCGCCGCCGGCCGACGGCACGTCTATCGCGTGCAGCAGCGTGTAACTGGGCGGACCCTCCATGAAGCTGAAGTCCGAATGCCACGCCCCGCCAAAGTTGAACGCGGCGCCCTCGTCGGCCTCCTTGAGCACCTTGATGACTTCGGGGAAGTCCTCCAGCGTCTTCACGAACGGCGTGGCACACGGTTGGCCGAAATAGTGCGTGAACTCGGTCTGTTCTCCGGGGGACAGGCTCTGTTCGCGAAACACGATCACGAGGTGTTCGTCCAGCGCGGCGACCAGCTCTGCCACAACGTCGTTAATCGCGGGCCCGGTGAGCTCTTTTTCGATGTCGAGGTCACGCACCTCGGCGCCGATCACCCCGGTCAGTCGTTCCACCCTCATCCCCATCCCAGAAGGCTACGCCTGCGGCCGACGGCTTAGGCGGCGTCGTCGGTGAGGAGTTCGGCGCGCAGCGTGCCCAGGGTGTCGTCGTCGACGCCGCTAGCGAGCAGGAATCCCTCGGCGCCGTCGTGCTCAGCGTCGAGCCAGTCGAGGGTGGCGGCCATCGCTTCGCGGGGCGCCGACAAGTAGGGACGGACGCGCTCGACGTCGATGCCCGCCGCGTCGAGTTCGGGACGCAGTTCGGCGATACGCAGTTCGCGGCGGGTCACGTTGGTCAACTCGTAGTCGTCGAGCACCAGCTCACGGTCAACGCCAAGCACGCTGAGCAGCAGCGCCGCAGCCAGGCCGGTGCGGTCT
>JACCXE010000247.1 GCA_013697265.1 Actinomycetota bacterium
CCACCGACGACCTCGCGCTCGCCCTGTGGGGCCTGGCGAGCGTGGAGCACGAGATGTTCAAGCGGTACGAGCAGGTGTACAAGAGCACCGACCTCACCCGCGAAGACTTCGTAAAGATGCTGCAAACACAAACCGGCATCTCCACGAAGTCGAACCCGCAGTTGTCGTACTCGCCTGCGGACCACTTCGGTGCCCGCCAGGTGCACGTGCTGCAGGCCGACTGCGCCGCCGGCGAGCACAAGACGCTGGCCACCTTCGCTTCCGGGTTCTAAGTCCCCCGTATGGAGACCGTGATCGAAGTCATCGTGTTCGGCCTCCAGCGCGGAGCCATCTTCGGTCTCGTCGGGCTGGGGTTGGCGCTCGTATACAAGGCGACGCGGATCCTCAACTTCGCCCAAGGCGAACTGGGCACGGTGCCCGCATTCGCGGCGCTGATGTTGATGATTGGCTTCGAGTCGTCGGGCGACAAAGCCGCTAATCGAGGTTTGCTGCTGCCCGCCATCGTGTTGGCCGTTGTGATCGGCGCCGCCCTCGGTGTGGCGCTCTACGTCGCGGTAATCCGCCCGCTGGGCAAGGTGTCGCCGGTTACGTCTCTGGTGGCCACCGCCGGCGTGGCGCTGCTGCTCACCACCTTGGAACTCAACGTCTTCGAGGCGCGGGCCCGTCGCTTCCCCCGCCCGGTCAACGGCGGCTTCCGCCTCATCGGCACCTCGGTGATCGTCGACTGGCACACCGTGGTGATCCTCGCGGTGCTGGGTGGCGTCGCACTCGCACTCGCCGCGTTCTTCCGCAGTGCCCCCGGTGTGGCCCTGCTCGCGACCGCCGACGACCCGTTCGCAGCCGAACTCCAAGGCGTGCCCGTCGAACGCATGCGGGCCATGGCCTGGGGGGCGGCCGGCGCCCTCGGCGCGCTGGCCGGCGTGCTCGGCGCCGGCGTGTTCGAAAGCCTCACGCCCGGTTTGGTCACCAGCACCTTCATGATCCCCGCCTTCACCGGCGTGGTGCTCGGCGGCATCACCTCGATGGTGGGCGCAGTGGTCGGAGGCTTCGCCCTCGGCATCGTCAGCCAGGCCGCCATCCAAATCGTCACGAGCTACAACCTCGACGTGCCGGGCCCGCCCCAGCTCGCCGTGCTCCTCGTGCTCCTCGCCGTGCTGCTTGTGCGCCCGCAGGGCCTGCTCGGGAGATTGGCATGACCGTACGCCCCTCTCGCCTCGCCGCGTTCGCGGGAATTTTGGCGCTGCTGCTGCTGATCCCGCAGATCGTGCCGGTGCTGTACGTAAACGTGATCTCGCGCGCCGCGGTGTACGGGATCCTCGCCCTGTCGATGAACGTGCTGGTCGGCTACGCCGGCCAGGCGTCGCTCGGCCACGCGGCGTTTCTCGGCGTCGGCGCGTTTGCGTCGGGCTACGCGCTGAGCGAACTCGGGATGCCGTTCGGCGCGGCGGTCGTCGTGGCCGCCATCGTCGGTATGGTCGCCGCGCTCGTGCTCGGCGGCGTCGCCCTGCGCGTGAGCGGCCTGTACCTCGCGCTCGTCACCATCGCGTTCGGGCTGTTCGCGCAAGAGACCCTTTTCAACATTCGCTTCCTTACCGGCGGCGGTGCTGGCCAAGTAGCGCCCCGACCGTCGCTGTTCCAAGGCGACGTGGCCTACACGTACCTGTGCCTCGGTGTGCTGTTGCTCGTGCTGATATTCGACTGGCGCCTCGTCGCCAGCCGGCCCGGCCGCGCCATTCAGGCTTTGCGCGACGACGAGCGGGTGGCGGCGTCGTGGGGCATCAACGTCACCGGCCACAAGCTGATGGCCTTCGTGATCTCCGGCGCCATCGCCGGCATCGGCGGAGCGCTGTTCGCGTCCATCGAACAAATCGTGTCGAAGGAGGACTTCGGCCTCAGCCTGTCGATCACGTTCCTTTTGATGACCGTGGTCGGCGGCGCCGGCAATCGCTGGGGCGTGGTGCAGGGCGGGATTCTGTTCGCCGTGCTACCAACGATTCTCGACCGCACCCACGCCAACTTTCACGTGTTCCCGTTCACCGGGCTCACCGCCACGTGGGAGCCGGCCATCGGCGCCATCCTCCTGCTGCTCACCCTCACGCTGTTCCCCGGCGGCATCGCCCAGCAACAGGGAGCGCTGCTGAGCTGGCTCGGCGGGGGTCCCTTCAAGCGCGACCACGACGCCCAAGGGGCAGCGCAGGGAGGAGGCATGGGTGCCCGCCCGTGAACTGACCGACCCGCTACTCGAGGTCGACTCGGTGTCGATCCGGTTCGGTGGGGTCCAAGCCCTCGCCGACGTGGCGCTTCAGGTCGGACCCAACGAGATCGTGGGCATCCTCGGCCCCAACGGTGCGGGCAAGACGACGCTGTTCAACTGCGTGTCCGGCTTCTATTCGCCGACGCGGGGCCACGTCCGCCTGTTCGGCGAAGACGTCACCGAGTTCAAGCCCGAGGCCCGCGCCCAGCGCGGCTTGGGCCGCACGTTCCAGCAAGTTGGTCTGGTCCGCAGTTTCACCGTGATGGAGAACCTCGTGGTGGCCCAGCACATGGGCGTGCGCTCGAACGGGTTGGCGTCGATCGTGGGCACACCGGCGGCGCGCAGCGAAGAGCGCGTGCTGCGCAAGCGGGCCGAAGACGTTCTCGACTTCATGGGCATCGGTGACATGCGAGACCGCCGGATCGCGGGCCTCCCCTACGGCACGCTCAAGATGGTCGAGGTCGCCGCAGTGCTGGCCACCGACCCGTCGATCCTCATGCTCGACGAACCTCTGGCCGGAGCCAGCGGCGAGGAGGGCAGCGCGTTTTGCGACCGGGTCGAGCAGATGCGCGACGAACTCGGCATCTCGATCATCCTCATCGAGCACCACGTGCCGTTGGTGCTGCGCACGTCGGACTACGTCTACGTGCTGAACCTCGGTACGCCGCTGGCCGAAGGCCTACCCGAAGAAATCCGCGACAACGCCGAAGTGGCCGTGGCCTACATGGGGGAAGGGGCGAGCACCCTTGCCTGAGCCCATGGTCGAACTCGACGACCTCCACGCCGGATACGGGGCGTTGCCCGTGTTGCATGGCTTTTCGATCGCGGTCGAGCCCGGCCAAGTCGCCGTGCTGCTCGGCCTGAACGGCGCGGGCAAGTCCACGGCGGTAAAGGCATTGTGCGGCGCGGTCGCCACAACGAGCGGCGCGGTGCGTTACCGGGGCGAAGACATTTCCGGCTGGTCCACCGCTACACGGGTCAAGGCGGGCGTCGTGATGGTGCCCGAAGGTCGACGGGTCTTCGGCGACCTCAGCGTCGAGCGGAACCTACAAGTGGGCTCGTGGACCCAGCGACGCAACAGCAAGTGGGTCCGCGGACAACGCGAGCACGTGTACAAGGTGCTGCCCCGGCTCGACGAGCGGCGCAACCAGTTGGCCGGCAACCTGTCGGGCGGCGAGCAACAGATGTTGGCCATCGGCCGGGGCCTCATGGCCAACCCGACCGTGCTCGTGATCGACGAGGCGTCGCTCGGCTTGGCGCCGGTCATTGTGAAGGAGATCCTCAAGATCGCGCGAGCCCTGGCCGACGACGGCACCACGGTGCTGCTGGTCGAGCAAAATGTCGGTGCCCTCGAGGTGGCCGACGTCGGCTTCTTCGTGGATCAGGGCGAAGTGACCGCAACGCTGCGGGGCAAGCAACTCAAAGACGGCGACCGGATCCGGTCGCTGTACCTCGGTTAGTTAGCTGGCCTTGCGGCGGCGCGTCGGCCGCGTCGGCTGCGCCACCGCCTCGGTGATTTCGGCGTTGCGGGTTTCGAGCAACGCCTCGAGGCGGTTAAGCAATTCGGCTTGATCGGCGCGACGGGCCTGCACGTTGATCACAGTGAGCCCGGAACCGACGAGCGCGAGGCCCACGAGTCCACCCGAGAACAGGTACGGGAACTGGCCCTGGATGAAGTCCTTGTCGGCGGCGCCGTTCCAGGCCAGAAACAGGGCGATGAAGCCCGCTACGACGAGGAGGACACCGACGCTTACCGGGGAACTGCTTGCGAACTTGCGCATCCCGTAATTAGAGCACTTCTGGGTGAACGACTGGATGCCGGCCCGGCGCCAGAGGGTCAGCGCCTAACCCGCACGTTGCCGTAACGATGCCGGGTTTCCGACACCGCTTGCTCACGCGTCCAATGGAGTAGTTCGAGGCGGCCGACCGACGTGACGGGGGTGTCGTCGACCGGGATGCCAAGTTCGTCGCAGCGGGCGTAGATCGCGTCGCTGGTCGTGCCCAGCACGCGCACTTTCGAGGGCCTGATAGTGAGTAGACGCTCGAGGAGGTCGGCTTCGTCGTCGCGCGACACGATCATCGTGACCCCCGCCACTTTCGCGGCGAGACGACAGCGTTCGACATCGTCGCGGTTCGCCCCCTCCCCGACCAGCACGATCACCGGCCGGTACAACGGCACGTAGCGAAACACGTTCGACTCTGCGGCCAGGCCCGACGGGTCGTGCTCAACAGCAAAGTGCTCGGCCCACGCCGTCGCGTATTCCTTGAACTGTGCGTTCTCATCCACCTCAGAGGTGGATGACGTTGCACAGTTCGGGAACGAGTCGGTCCAGCGGCCCATGGTGAGCACGTAGTTGGGGCCGCCCGCTTTGGCCGCGGGACCCATGACCGAGCGCTTCCACCCGCCGAAGGGTTGGCGGCGCACGATCGCTCCGGTGATCGGGCGGTTGACATAGAGGTTGCCGGCTTCGACCCGATCGGTCCACCGCGCGATCTCGACCGGGTCGAGCGACTGAAGCCCGGCCGTAAGGCCGAACAGCGTGGCGTTCTGGAGTGTGATTGCTTGCTCTAGGTCGTCGGCCCGCATGAGGCCGAGCACGGGGCCGAAGCACTCGGCGAAGTGGAACCACGAATTGGGCTGCACGCCGAGCTTCACGCCCGGTGTCCACAAACAGTCGCCAATCTGGTTGGGCTCGACCAGCCACGACTCGCCGTCGTCGAGCGTGGTGAACGCGCGCAGCAGGTTGCCGCTGGCCGGTGCGATGAGCGGCCCCATGGTGGTGTCGAGGTCGGTCGAGTCGCCGACACGCACGCTGCGCACCGCGTCCGCCAACCGCTCGAGAAAACGCTCGTCGTCGTAGACCGAGGCTTCGACGATGGCCAGGCTCGCGGCGGAGCACTTTTGGCCCGCGTGGCCGAACGCCGACTTCACGATGTCGCGCACGGCGCCGTCGAGGTCGGCCGCCGCGGTAACCACGATCGCGTTCTTGCCGCTGGTCTCGGCGTGTAGAGCTAGCTGCGGCTTCCAACTGCGGAACAACCGCGC
>JACCXE010000269.1 GCA_013697265.1 Actinomycetota bacterium
GTTGATCAGACCATCGACGTGCTGAGCGATTTGTGGGGCCACGCGTTGGGGTACGGACGTGGCTGAATCCGAGGCAGCCGACGGCGAGCCGGCGCGAGGAGAACTCTTCGCCCAGGCCGCGAATTTAACAGCGGGCCGTGCCACGCCGCCGCCCGTGCCGGCGTGTCCCGAGCTGATGACGCCTGCGGCCGTCGAGCAATGGATTCGCGATGGTTGCATTGTCGTTCCGGGTGTGGTCGATCACGACACTTGCGCCGCGATAAACGATCGCGCCGTCGCCATGGTGCGAGACATTGCGTCCGGCGAGGGCACGAACGGCTACTTCCATAAAAATGGCTCGTTCACGGTGCCGGAGGAGAACTTCACGGTCGGCGCTGGCGATCGTCCGGAGGACCGCACGTCGAAGCTCTATAACCTGCACCGCCATCACCCCTTCAACGATGTGGCTATTGCTTCTGCGATCACGTCGGTCGTAGCCGGCGTACTCGGGCCCGCGGTCGATTGCTTTAACTCGCAGTTCATTTTCAAAAATCCCGGGGCGTGGGGCCAGCCCTGGCACCAAGACAGCCTGTATTTCAATTTTGATTGCTACCCGCAGGTGGGCGTGTGGGTGGCGACGAGCCGCGCCACCGAGGACAACGGATGCCTGTTTGTTGCGCCTGGGACTCACACCGAACCGCTGCACAACCATGTTCCCGACCGGCGGCCGGGCGCCAATCTCGGTTATCTCGAGATTGTCGACCACGACTTCTCGAGTGCGGTGCCGGTCTGCATGGACCCGGGGGACGTGTTGGTCTTTCACAGCTTCTTGATGCACCGCTCGGGCGACAACACCAGCGACTCCCGCCGAACCGCGTTGGTTTTCCACTACGGCCAACCGGGCACCATCGGTGGCGAGAGCGGCACAATCGACTGGATGCCAGCGCGCCGCGCATAGGAGGCACCGACGCTCTTTTGTTGCCTGCCACGAGTTAGGTCACGTCGAGGTAGACAAAGCCGTACGCCTCGTCGCGGAAACGAAGGCCCGCATCGCGCAGGGCGGAGTCCCAGTCGCCGGTGCAGTTCGTATCGGCCTCCTCCATGCCATGGTCGGCAACCAGTACGAATGCGGTGTCGTCGAGTGCACCCGACCTCTCCACGGCGTCGAGGATCGCACCGAGTCGCGCGTCGGTATCCGCGACCGAGGCGCGCGCGATGTCGGAGTGCGGCCCGCCTTCGTGGAACGCAGCGTCGGTCAGGGTGAAGTTGCACCACATAAACGCGGGCTTGGGGCCGTCACCCGACCAGATGCGCACGGCGTGTTCCATCCCGAGGTGGTCGACTTTAGATGACCAGCGGTAGTCCTTAAACGGGCGCACGAATCGTTCGGTCGAGTGCGGCAGTTCGTCGGGGATGGCCGGCCGTTCGTAGATGCCGTTGCGCATGTCGTCAAAGGTCGACCACGACGCACCACGGTCGCAGGGCTCGTTGATCGAGATCGTCAGCGCAGTGGAATCGGCGCGCAGCACGGTTTCGTGGATCGTCTCCACGCTCGGCCACAGCCAGTCACGCGCGCCGGCCCAGGTGGCGGACGAGTTCGTGATGATCTGTTCGCCACGCGAACGGTCGTACCAGGCGTTGTGCAAGATGCCGTGATGGCCAGGTGCAGCGCCGGTGATGATCGAGGTGTGGTTCGCAAGGGTCACGGTGGGCAGGTTGCTGATCGCCCCGTATTTGAACGACGTGCCCATACTCATAAGGCGCGCCACGTTGGGGGCGTCGCCGTGCGCGGCTAGGTCGTACAACACGTTCGGGTTAGCGCCGTCCCACAGCAGACCGATGACGTGGCGAGGCCGCGTCGAGTCGTCGAGCACGTCGACCAGCGCTTCAGCATCCGCTCCGATCATCGGCCCAACTCCCAACAGCGCGGCGATGGTCGGCGCGACGTCGATGAGCCGGCACGCGCGGTCGACCATGCCGAGGCGCGCCACACCCGCACCGGCGATGATGAAAGGCGCTCGGGCCTGGATGACGTCGATCGATCCGTGTTCGCCGATGTGACCACCCTGGTCGCCCCAGTAGTGCGACGCCGAGTGCAGCACACATAGATCCGGCGCAGCCGGGTGATCGAAGAGTTGCGCGACCTGTTCGTAGCCGTGCGGGTAGCTGTTGTGCGGGCGACGCGGGTGCAGCCCGGCCAGTTCTGCGTCGATGCCAGCGAAGCGGTCGACCGACTGGTCCGCCAGCGGATTGCGCCCGCTTACGCCGTCGACGCTGAAGCCACCCTGCGACCGGTTGAA
>JACCXE010000291.1 GCA_013697265.1 Actinomycetota bacterium
GGTGCTTGAAGTTCTTCTTGGTGGTGCGCCGGTTATCGGGCTGGCCCCGCTCCCAGTTTTGCGCCCGCAACGAGAACAGGTAACCGACGGCGAGGAACGTGATCGTGAGCAGCGTGTAGAAGATGCCTTTTACCGGCGCGGGCACGTTGAGGAAGTCGCGCCGCGAGATCGGCGAGTCGTCGTGGAACTGCGCCAGGGTGGCGCCGATACCGAAGCTCGCGGTGAGCGCGGCCCAGAAAAAGCCCAGCGCCAGCGCGATATGGCGCGGGCGCAGCGGCGCTCGACGCGATGGCGTTGGGGGCGTTTCGGCCATGCGGTTGAACTTAGTTCCGAGCCGTGGGTAAACCCGTGCTCGGACGGGCCCTAGTTGCTGCCTTTGTCCGCTTCGCCCAGACGGGCGGCCATTTGCGCCAGCAATTTGTGGGCCAAGCCTGGGATGCTGTCGAGCACGCCGGAGAATTCGCGCTGGCCGAGCACGAGCAGCGTGGTTTCACCGTCGGCGATCACCGTCGCGTTGCGGGGACCGCGGTGCAGCAGTGCGAGCTCACCGAAATGCTGGCCCGGGCCGAGCGAGTTGAGCTTGCGGCCGTTGCGCTTCACCGTGACGCCGCCGGAAAGCACGAGATAGAACTCGTGACCGGGGTCGCCCTCCTTACAAAGCACCGCGCCGTCGCTGACGGTCACTTCGTCAGACGCTCGGCCGATGGTCGTCAGCTCTTTCTTCGAGCACGCCGAAAACAAGCGAACTCGTGCGAGTTGATCCAGCTTCGTATCTTTCGCCACCTTCAGGCCCTCCCCTTGGGTATTGCGGCGCACGATAGCGGTCTGCATACCTTCACGACGTCGAAACGTGTCCGAAATGTTTCGTTTCTAGGTTGCAGCGGCATGGACGTTGTGCTCCTGCGTTGGCCCGCTGAGGCTGATCGACGGGACGAGTTGATCGAGATGGGAACGGCGCGCCTGCTGTTGGTCGAGGACGGGGCCACGCCTCCGCACCCGCCGGACTGTCTCGAAGACTGGATTCGCGTTCCCGCGCCCGAGCTTGACCTGCGGGCGCGCCTCGCCGCCCTCGAGGGCCGGGCCATGCGCCACTCGCCGTCGGTGCCCACCCTCGACACCGACGGCGTGCTCCGCTTCGACGCGGCATGGGTGTCGCTGCCACCGGTCGAGGCCCGCCTCACCCGCGCCATGGTCGAGCGCTTCGGCGCGGTGGTCGGGCGCGAGGTGCTGGCGCGCGCCGGTTGGCCCGAAGGCACCGCAGGACGCAACGCGCTCGACGTCCACGTGCTGCGCCTCCGCCGCCGCCTCGCCTCGGTCGGCCTCGTTATACGAACCGTGCGCTCCCGCGGCTACCTGCTCGAGGCCGCCGGCAGCGCCCAACGCACCGCCGACGCGTAGGCATCTTTTCCCGGGCGGGCCGTTACGTGAGCAAGCCTTCTTCGGCGACGGAGTAGTCGTCGTTTAGCTCGAAGAGCCAGGGCACGCCGGTGGGGATCTCGAGGTCGACGATCTTCTCGTCGCTGATCTTCAGCAGGTGCTTGGCCAGGGCCCGTAATGAGTTGCCGTGGGCACCGATCAATACGGTCTTGCCCTCGTGCAGCTCGGGCACGATTGCGTCGTACCAGTAGGGCAGTGTCCGCTCAAGCACGTCGCGTAGACACTCGGTCGCCGGCAGTAACTCAGGGGCGACGTTGGCATAGCGCGGGTCGTTCGCTGGGTGATGCGCGTTGGATCGCTCGACCGGTGGTGGCGGCACGTCGTAACTGCGGCGCCACAACTTGAACTGCGCCGTGCCGTGGGTGTCCTCGGTCTCCTTCTTATTAAGGCCTTGCAAACCGCCGTAGTGCCGCTCGTTCAAACGCCAGTGCCGGCGGACGGGAACCCATAGTCGATCGCACGCGTCGAGCGCCAAATCAGTCGTGGTGATCGCACGCCGCAACAACGAGGTGAAGGCGATGTCGACGGCCACGCCCCGCTCGGCCATTCTCTGGCCCCCGGCGATGGCCTCAGCGCGGCCTTGATCCGTTATGTCCGGATCTTGCCAACCGGTGAAGACGTTGAGCAGGTTCCATTCGCTCTGCCCGTGCCGCAAGAGCACCAATTTGGCCATGGCGGCTCAACGTAGTTGGCCGTACCATCGCCGACAGATGTCGTGGCGACTGGGGCCGTACAGAGTCGACGACCGACCATTTGCCTCGGGTGCGACTGCGGAAGTATTCGCAGCGCGCCGAGGCCGGGGCGGTCTGCGCGTCGCGATCAAAGTGCTGCCTCTGCGCACCTATCGCGAGCGGGCCGAGGCCGAAGCCGACACTGCGTCCATCGATCACCCCCGGCTGCTCACCGTGCGCGACAGCGTGGTGGACGAGCGCCGGGGCGTCGTCGGGCTCGTAATGGACCTGGCCGACGAGGGCGACCTGCGCTCGGCCCTGCGGGGCGGGGAAGCGCCGACGCCGATCGAGATGCTGCAAATCGCCGACGACGTGCTGGCCGCGCTCGAGGTGCTGCACGCAGCCGGCCTGGTTCACCGCGACATCAAGCCCGAAAACGTGATGCTCGAGCGCGTCGACGGCGCGTTCCGGGGCCGCCTGGGCGACCTCGGCATCGCCCGGCCGGTCGACCGCACCCGCAGTACCGGTTCGGTGCTCGGCACCGACCTCTACATCGCGCCTGAGGTGCACGACGGCGGTGCCCCGTCGGCCTCGGCCGACCTATGGGCCCTCGGCTACGTCCTATACGAGGGCCTCTTCGGTGCGCCGCCGCATGCCGACGCGGCCACCACATACCAGGCGATCGGCCGGTTGCGGGCGGACGGACCCAACCGTCCGCCGCAGGTGCCCGACGCCATCTGGCGGGTTGTCGCCGCCCTGCTGGCTCCGCAACCGGCAGACCGGCCCGCGTCGGCCCAAGCCGCCCGCGCCTTGCTCGCATCGGCGCGCCCCGCCGCTGAGGTCGCATCGGCCGTTACCGCGCGTCCCGAATCGCTACGCCCGGCTTCCCGGCGCCGGTCTTCCATAAGGCGTGGGGGGTTCCCTCGCCGCCCGGTTTATGAGCGCGCGCCCGGCATCACACGGGCTGCGGCGGGCGCGGCCGCGGTGGTGCTCGTGGTCGCCGGACTCGCGTGGCTCGGTGGCGGCGAGCGCCTCCAGTGGTTCAACGGCACGACCGACGCGATCGGCGCCGTCAGTTCGATCGCGCCGCTGTCGCCAGAGTCTGACTCCGTCGTGCCCACGCAATATCAATGGACGCTTCGCCACGGGGTGTTAATCGGCCGCCTGAGCGTCACCAACCCCACTGCCGTAGCTACTGCGGCCACGGCGGTGCCCGAGTTGTTTCCGAGCAGTGCGTCGGTAAAGGGCGATCTGGCGCTGGTTGGCTTCAACGGTGCCACCGAGCGTCAAAGTGACGGCTCTGTGCTGGTTCGCTTCGCCGTGCCGCCACTGGCGCCCCGGGCGCATCACGTTGTGTCGTTTCGCCTCGCGCTGGGCAACAAGTCAGGCGATCGCGCCACGCTCGACAAGCTTGTGGAAAATCGCCAAGCTGCGATCAACCGTCACGTGTTCGCGCTGAGCGACGCGCCGACCCTTGATCATTTTGTCGCATCGCTCACGTCCGACGCGCTCGAGGTAGGGCAGCAGGCCCACGTCACGATCCAGGGCTATACGCGAGACGGCAAGGCCGCGCCAACGGACCTAGTGCGGGATGTGCGCGTCGAGGTGGTGTCGGGTGCGAACGTCGCTCACATCGAAGGCGTGGCTGTCACTGCACTCGCCCCCGGTCACGCCGTACTGCGCGCCGTGATCGGTGACCTTCGCTCCGACGTGTCGATGTCGGTAGCGACGCCGCCAACCGCGGCAACGGCACCGCCGGTCACAACCAAGAAGAAAAGCCCGACCACCCGGCAACGACCCCCGACAACCGCCACCACCACGGTGCAAGAACCGTCGCCCACAACCCCCGACGAGGACTCGGTCGTGGTGTGAACGCGCCGTACGACCTCGCGCTCACGGTCGCAGAACACGGCCGGTCGCGGCCGGTTGTTGCCACCGTTCACCTCGGGTCTCGTGTCGCGGACCTTCTCGCCGCGCTCGGCGCCCCGCGCTCGACGCTGTTCCGATTTGAACGAGCCCTTGAGCCAAGCTTTACCCTCGTCGAAGCAGGTGTGATGTCGGGCGACACGCTCGGCATCGACGCCCCGATCGTGGTGGGGTGGCGCCAACTGGGGCCCGAACTACGCATCATCGGCGGCCTGTCGGCCGGCCTGCGCAAACGCGTCGAGGGCTCGCCGGTCGTGGTCGGCCGAGCGGCAGGCGCCGACATCGTGATTCCGAGCAGTCTCGTGTCGCGTCGCCACGCCGTGCTGCGGTGGCTCGGCGACGGCTTCAGCGTGCGCGATCTGGACTCGCGCCACGGGGTGTTCGTCGACGGCGTGCGCGTCGAGGCGGGTGTCGACGTGCCCCTGCCGCCCGGTGCAGCGGTCGCCCTCGCGGACTCGGTGCTCACCATGGTCGGCGTTCCCGAGTCGGGCGGGGCGCTGCGTCCGGCCGATCCGTTTCACGCGTCGTTTATCGGTGGCCGCGTCACCGCGAGCGCGTCGCCCCGCCGGTTCACTCTCCCGCCCGTGCCACCCCGGATCGGGCGCCGTTCGTTCGCTCCATTCGTCGTGCCGAGCGCCGGTGCCGTCGCCTTAGTGGCCGCGGCCGGTGGCGCGCCGACGCCCGTCGCCTTGGCCGCGACGCCCGCGGCGATGATCGTCGGGCTACTGGCCGAGCGTGGCATCACGGCTCGGTCGGCGCGCCGGACTGAGCACGTGCACGCGGCGCAGGTCGCAGACGAAGCCCGGGCAGTTTGCGACGCCGCCTCGGCGTACGCCCGCGCAAAACGCAACGAACATCCCGACCCCGCCTTGTTGCTGGCCGCGGCCGAGCGCCGGGCCCCGCTGTTGTGGTCGTCGTCGGTGGAGGCGTTCGCGCCGCGCGTTGGGCTCAGCACGCGCCCGGAGGCGGTGCCCGTCGAGGGCGACCCGACGGACATCGCGCGTCTCGACGCGGCCCGGGCCGCGTACCTGGTGCCGACGACTATCGACCTCGACGCCGGACCCGTGGCGCTGGCCGGGCCCGAAGAGTCGCTCGACGCGCTCGCGGTGTGGCTGGTCCTTCAAGCCGCGGCGTTACTGGGCCCGCACGAGATCGATATCGCGGTAGTTACCGACGAGCCGGAACGTTGGGCATGGACGGCCTGGCTGCCCCACGGGGGCGACGCATGCGTTGTAACCGCCGATGCGTTGCCGGCAACGCTGCCGCCCCGATCGACCAAGCATCGACTGGTGGTGCTCGACCGTCCCCACGCGTCAGATTGGTACGCCGGCGATAACGCGGGCGATTGGCAACTGTGGCGCGTGTCTCGCCCCGATGCCGTCCCGGCGCGCGCGACCACGGTTGTGAGCGCCACCGGGGCGGCGTCGGTCCGCGTCGAGAGCGCAGATTCGGTGGTCGATGACGTCCTAGCTGACGTGGTGATCAGCGCGATCGACACCGCCACGAGTGTCGCCATCCAACTCGCGTCGTTGCGCAGCCCCCTCGGCGGGCACGAGACGATGCCCGGACGCGTGATGGTGTCGGATCTGATCCCGTCCGTGGTCAGTTCCTCGGCTACCGCACGCGAGTGGCAGAAGCCGGGCGACGACCTCGAAGTCGTTGTGGGCGCGAACGAAGCGGGCCCCGTGCGTATTTGCCTCACGGGCCAGAACAGCCACGTGCTGGTTGCGGGAACAACGGGTTCGGGCAAGACGCGACTGCTCGAAACGATCGCGATCGGCCTCGCGGCGGGTAACTCTCCGGCCGCGCTCAACTTGCTGGTAGTCGATTTCAAGGGAGGCAACGAGCTAGCCGGTATCGCGATGCTGCCGCACTGTGTCGGGATCGTGAGCGATCGCGACATGGCCGAGGTCGATCGCGCGCTCGCCGCGCTCACCCGAGAAATAGCGCGTCGTGACGAGTCGTTCGCGGCCGCCGGTGCTAGCGACCTCAAGGACTACGCGGCCAAAACCGGCGCCCGTCTGCCGCGTTTAGTTGTGATTGCCGACGAGTTCGGGCAGTTCCGCCGCGACGACGCGCTCGGCCAGCGCGTGGCCACCTTGTTGCGCATCGCCGCGCAAGGTCGGTCGAAGGGTTTACATCTCGTACTGGCCACGCAGTCGCCGTCGACCGACATCACGCCTGAGATCCGGCAGAACGCCGGCGTGCGCATGTGTCTGCGTGTCGCCGAACCAGCCGAGAGCGTCGCCGTACTCGGCGTGCCCGACGCGTCCCGTCTCACGCAGCCGGGCCGCGTGATTATCTCGGTGGACAACGAGATGCACGCGGTCCAAGTCGCGTTGAGCCGGGGCCCAGTACCGGCCAAGCCGAGCGAGGACGTTGTCGTACGAGATCTGCTTGCCGTCGCTCAGCCGCGGCGCGACGAGCCCACGGCTGAGGTCGCGCCGCTCTTCGAAACGATCGTCGGCGCGCTTACGAACGCGAGCGCGGCGACCAACCTTTGCGCTGCACCATTGCTGAGCTCAGCGTTGCCTGATTGTGTTCGCCGTCAGGCCGTTGCGGGCTTCAACCGGTCCTGGCTGCTGGGCGGTTTCGTGCTCGGTGAGCGGGACCGCCCCGGTGTTGCCGACGCGGCGCCGCTGACCTTCGACCCATCGCGCGACGGCGCCATCACCTTCATCGGTGGCGCGCGCTCGGGCCGCACCCAAGCGCTTCTGACACTGGCCGAGGCCGTCCGGGTGCAGTCCGACGCGGCGCGATCGGTCGCGGTGCACGCCGTGGACTGGAGTGGCGGACTGTCGGTGCTCGAGGGCGCCGGCTGCGACGCCGGCGTGGTGCGGCGCGGCGACTTCGAACACCTGCGTCGGCTCGTGCGGTGGCTCGCGTCCGGCGGCATTCCCGGCGTGACCCGCGTCGTGCTTGTCGATCGCCTCGATGCCCTTGTGCGCGAGGCCCGCGACATCGACGGTGGAGCGTTCGCGTCGGAACTGATCGACGTGCTGCAGAGCGGGCCGCGCCGCGGCGTCTACCCCGCCATCACGATCGAACCCGGATCGTTGCTGGCCGGGCCTGCGGCCACCCTGGCCGGTCGGCGAGTGGTGCTGTCCGTCGACGACGCGTCGGTCGCAGTCGCCGCCGGTCTGCCTCGCGCGCCGAGCGGGTCGCCGGGCCGCGGCATCGTTTTGCCCGACGGTGATGACGTCCAAATTGCATTGGCGGCCGAACCCGCGCCCGGTTTGGCCATCGACGGTGGTTTCGTCGGGCGCCTGCCAACGTCTGTGGCTCGCGTCGCCATGCCCTCAGTGATCGGAGAGCGTGTGGCGCTCGGCCTGGGCGGCGATACCGTCCTTGAGCCGTTCGTGGTCGACCTCGAAGCCATGGGTCCAGTGGCCGCGGTCATCGGGCGTGCGGGCAGCGGTCGTTCGACCGCTCTGGACACGATCGCCGCCACCTACGCGGGCCAGCGGCCGGTTGTGCGCCTCTCACGGGCTCAACCCGGCGATTGGACTCCCACCGCTGCGCCGAGCTTCGTTCTCGTTGACGACGCGCCGCGCGCCGCTACCAGCCACCCGTGGCTTACCTCGCCAGACCTAGCCGACGAACTCGAAGCAGCTGGCCACGTGCTCGTTGCGGCCTTTGAGCAGTCCGATCTCACCACCCTGGGCTACGCCCACTGGCTGATGCGCCGGCCGTGTCCCGGCCTGCTCATGTCCCTCGACGCCACCGCCGACCGCGTGATCGCCGGCGAACGTCTCGGCTTCCACCCACCCGCCGAGTTGCGCGCCGGTCCGCCCGGGCGCGGCTGGTGGTGCGGGCGAGGTCGGGCTGTGCCGGTCCAGGTCGCAATTAATTAACGATTCGATCACTCGCGCGGGTGCGCTCAGCGATACGTTCCTTAGATGCGTTGGCGCCCGGTTGCAGCAGCTGCAGCCGGGGTTGTCGCGGTGGTCGGGCTGAGCTCCCACAAGGCTGGCGCTGACACGGGCGACGAAGGCGTCGATCCGACACCGACGACGTCGACCACCACCGCCACGCCCGCCCCGACGATCGACGAGCGCAGCCAAAAAAAACTGGACCCGGCCGCGGCCTACAGCCAGTGGGTCGCCTCCCGGCCCGCCTACGTGCCGACGAAGAAGCCGCTCGCCCTTGTCGATCTGTCGACACCGGTATCGGCCGCCGCCCCGCTCGTGCCGACCATTTCGATCGGCGACCAGACCCTCATTCCCCGACTTCCTGCGAGTTTTGCCCCGGGCCACGGTGGAAAACCCGCAGAAAGTCCGAAGACGAAGAAGGTCAGCGCGGTCGACC
>JACCXE010000307.1 GCA_013697265.1 Actinomycetota bacterium
GACGACGGCAAAGCGCGGTGTTCTACGGCGAGCCCGGCTGTGGTCCCACGGCGATCGCGCCCTACCGCGACGGCTTCTTCTTGGTGCTGTGCCATCGTGGCCGCCAGGTGGTGTTCGTCGGCGCCGATGGCGAGCCCGGCCGGGTGTGGGGTGGCGCTGATGACGGCGTGGCGCTGCGCGATCCCAACGACGCGTCGGCCGACGGCGCCGGCGGCGTGTACTTCTCGGCTCCCGGCGTCTTCTCTCGCGACAGCGAAGCGGAAGGTCGCGTGCTACATCTCGCGCTCGACTCGTGGGCGGCGCGCCGTCGCCGATTCGCTTTGGTATCCGAACGTCAACTATCGCGGCCAGGTCATTGTTCCGACGCGTTTTTCGACCAACGTTGCGTTCGCGCCCGGCGACACGCTCGCCACGACCGGAGCGTTCGACAACGTGCGCGCCCCGTTCAAAGGCGAGATCCGGTTACACGCGCTTGGTGGTTAGCGACCGCTCTTGTCGTTGCGTCGCATCAAGGGCAGCAGGAACCAGAACCACGCGAACCACCCGGCGAGCGCGCCGCCGGCCAAGCCCGCCAGTGGAGTGCCGTAAATCACGTCGCCGACGAGGAACACCGAACCGGAGACCGCGAACATCAGCAAGACAAGGCTGGCGATCGCCATCTTCGTGGCCGAGAAGAGCAGCCGCTCCTTATCGCCCTCGCGAAAATTGATGCGGTGATAAGCGGTCGGCGCGATCAGTAGCGCAGTCGCGGCCGCCGTGAACAAAAGTGTTGCGAAGTACACGCTGTGTTGCAGCGTCGTGGCTTTATGGAACGTCTCGGTGAACGCGACACCGAGGAGGAACGCGAAGAGCACCTCGGCGCCGGGGATGGCCACGCGCAACTCGTCGAGTAACTCGGTGAGTTCGCGGTTGACGCGTTCCTCTTTGTCTTCGTCGCTGTCGGCGTGGGCGCTCACGCGATCGGCGCTACCCGGAAACCTTGAGTCTCAGCCGCTCAAGGACCGGGTGTCACCTCGAAGGCCGACAAGTTAAGAAGCCTGGCTTTCGCCAGGGCATAGTTACGAAATGGTCTGTCGCAACTTCATCGGCGCCGGATAGTTCGACGCATGGAGATCGAGGTCGTCGTAGAAATACCGAAGGGCTCGCGCAACAAGTACGAGATCAATCACGAGACCGGCGAGGTGTGGCGGGTCGCGCCGAGATCTAGCGCCTAAGGCGGCAACAGTCATCGATTTCAGGAGGCCGCAGTGACCGCGAAATTCAATCCCGAGCAATACAAGACCACCACCCGCCAGCAATGGGAAGACGCGGCCGAGGCCTGGCACCGATGGGGCCCGACCCTCGAATCCTGGTTGGGCACGTCGACCGAACGCATGCTTGAAGGCGCCGGCGTGACCGAAGGCAGCCGCGTCCTTGACGTGGCTGCTGGCGCCGGCGGCCAGTCCTTCGCCGCCGCCCGTCGGGTCGGGCCCAAGGGCCGCGTGCTGGCTACCGACATCTCGCCGACGATCCTCGCCTACGCCGCGAAGGCTGCGGCGGAAGCCGGCATCGACAACCTGGAAACGCAAACCGTCGACGGCGAGGAGCTCGATGTCGCGGAAGCTGGCTTCGACGCGGTTATCTCGCGCGTAGGCCTCATCTACTTTCCGGATCAGCAGCGCGCGTTAGCGGGCATGCGTCGTGCGCTGCGGGCCGGCGGCCGCATCTCAGCCGTTGTGTATTCGACCCCGGAAAAGAACGAGTTCTTTTCGATCCCGGTCGGCGTGATCCGCCGCCGGGCCCAGTTGCCGCCGCCGCTTCCCGGTCAGCCAGGCCCGTTCAGCCTCGGCGGCCCAGGCGTGATCGCGCAAGCCTTCGAACAGGCGGGGTTCCACGACGTCACCGTTGAAACCGTGCCCGCACCGCTTCGCATGCCGACGTCGGCGGACTGCGTGCGTTTCGAACGCGACTCGTTCGGAGCGTTGCACCAGATGCTTTCCGGCTTGTCCGAGGCCGAACGCGAGGAAGCCTGGGAAGAGATCGCGACCGAACTCGGCCGTTTCGAAAGCGCAGAGGGATTCGTGGGTCCGTGCGAGATGCTGGTTGCGTCGGGTACGAAATGACGGCTGCTATTTAAGGGCGCCTACGGCCTTCGCGATCACCAGCACGGACACAACCAGCGCCGAAATGCATTGCGTGCTCATCAACAGCTTGGCCCGGGTCGAGAGCGGCATGGTGTCGGTGGGGCTGAACGCGGTGGAATTGGTGACCGAGACGTAGAAGTAGTCGACGAGGGTCGGCACCCATCCAGACCGATGCGACGACGTGACTGCGACTTCGTCGATGGCGTCCGCATTCTCGTCTTGCGAAAAGCGGAAGTCGGCCGGGGGCAGGTCCTTGTGGTCGAGCTGGGTGCGCTTTACGGGTCCGCCGCGATCGAGTTCCCAATAGATCAGGCCGAACACGATGATGTTGGTGAGCCAGACCTCCAATGCGGCCGCCAACAGCTTCTTGCCGTCGGCGGCGTCGCCCGCCAGCAACGCCTTGATGAGCAGAGCGAGCGAGAACGCGTTGGCGGCGGCAACGACGCCGACGAGGGTCAGCGACAATGAGCGTGACCACGCGGTCTCCCGCTTGAAACGCTGCGGGTTCACGACAATGAGCGGGATGAGCAAAACGACTTCGACGACGGGCAGCAGCAGGCGCGGCCCGTGGATCAGGTCGTTTGGCAATGCCGTCTGCAACGCGATGGCGGCGAGTACCGCTACGACCGCGGGCGCGCGGTGCTCACCGTCGTGTTCGTCGGCCGGCCCGCCTGTGGCGTGCTTGGTCGCTGCTTTGCGCGTCGACGCGCTCTTGGCCTTGGTTATGCCCACCCGACATTGCTACCCAACTTCGCGCCCGCGTGAGTCGGATCTGGCGTGGGTTAACGCCGCCGGAGCACGGCCTGGGTCTGCGTGACCTTGGCAACCAGGCGGGCGCCGGCACGTATTTCCGTCTCGACGACGATCGTTGTGGAGCCAACGTGGAGGGGCTTCGATGTCGCTATGGCGACACCGTCGCGCACCGCGCCAAGGAAGTTCGTCTTCGACTCGATCGTGGACGTACCGCCGGAACCGGCCGGCAGGTTCAGCGACGCACAGGCCGCGCCGGCCGAATCGGCCAATGCCATGAGCGCGCCGCCGTGCAGGATCCCGTTACCGGTGGTGCGTTCCTCGGACCACGCCATTGTCATAACGACTTCGACTGCGCTGAACGCGGTCGTTTCGATGTCGAGGGTGGCGCACAGCGGCATGGCCGCCGCCTGCAACTGGGCGGTGAGATCGGACACGCCGTGCATCCTCGCAGACCTAGGTTCGCGACGATGAGTACAAATGATGACGTGAGGACGCGGCGCGAGGCAGTCGTACGCGAGCACATGGAAGCGGAGAATCGGCTTGACTTCGACGCGGTGATCGACACGTTCGCCCACCCTCGCTACGAGCTCATGGCGTCGGGCGAAGTCTTCGACGGCGAGGCCGAGGTGCGCGAGTACTTCCGGCGTTCACGCGCCGCGTTTCCCGATCAACGCAACGAGAACGGGGTGCTGCGGTCCACCGATGATGCGGTCGTGGTCGAGTTCGATTTGCTCGGCACCCGAGCGGGCACCGAACACGCCTTTCGCAGTCGCATGCTGGCGATCTTCGAGTTCGAAGACGACCGGATCGTGTGCGAGCGCGTGTATTACGACACGGCCTCGATAACGGCGCAGCTCAAGTAGCGGCCTCGGCTCGATGCCGGATCGACGCAAGCATTAAGCGCACCGCTACAACATGAAAGCGGGTGCCGATCACGAGCCGCCGGTAGACCGCTCCGTGCACGCGCTCGCATCGACGGCCGTCGCGTGCTCGTCGATGTAGGGCAGCGCGTCCACTGCGCTAGTCGCTGAAGTTCGGGTCGCGCTTGTCGAAGTAGGCCATGACTGCCTCGACCTGATTGGCGCTGCCGATCAGACCGCCGATCGTCTTGCGCTCAGCGGCGAACTGCTCGGCGACGCCGCGATAGGGCGAAGCGTTCAGGAGCTCTTTCGCGCCGCGCACCGCGGTCGGACTCTTGCCCGCTATCTCATGCGCCAACGCCAACGCATCGTCGAGCGGCGTGTCGCTGACACGGGTCGCCAACCCGATCTGACCCGCCTCGGCGCCCGACACCATGCGGCCGGTGAACGTGAGCTCCTTGGCCCGGTCGAGGCCGACCAGCAACGGCAGCATCGCCGTGCCGGTCATGTCAGGGATGAGGCCCCAACGGATCTCGAGGATCGAGAACTGGGCATCGGGCGCCATGATTCGTATGTCGGCACCGAGGGCGATCTGCGCCCCGCCGCCGAGCGCCACGCCGTGCACTGCCGCGATCACAGGGCACTCCAACTCTTGCCACACATACGCGGCCTGCTGGCCCAGGTGGGTGATGCGCCCATCGACGTCGGTGATCGCCCGCTGCGGTTTCTCACCTTTCGGCGCCTCGCCGCCGCCGCCCCCCGCCATCTGCTGAAAGCTGCTGAAGTCGAGCCCGGCGCAAAAGCCGCGCCCATTGCCCGACACCACGACGGCCCGCACGCCCGGGTCCTTCTTGAGCGCTTCACCCGCGTCGACGATGGCCGCGAATTGCGCCGTGTCGAGCGCGTTGATTTTGTCGGGCCGATTGAAGCGAACGTCGGCGACGTGGTCGCTGATGTCGATAGTGACGCGCTGGTCGGACATGAACGAACAACCTAGGTGGAGCCGTCGAGGCGCGCCGTAGGCTCGGCGAGGTGAACATCCTCTACTCCACGACGGCAACGGCCACCGGCGACGGCCGCAGCGGCCACACCGCTACCGAGGACGGAGCTGTCGCCCACAACATGCGGACGCCACCCGAACTCGGGGGGCCTGGCGGTGCGGCCAATCCCGAGCAGTTGTTCGCGGCCGGCTACGCAGCGTGCTTCCACTCAGCCATGAAACTCGTCGCCAAGTCGATGGAGATCGACGCCACCGACTCCGCGGTGTCGGTGACCGTGGGCCTCGGCATGCTTGAGAGCGGCGCGTTCAACCTCGCGCTCGACATCGTGGTCGACGTGCCCAACGCCTCGGCCGAACAGTCCCAGGCCTTGGTCGAGCGAGCCCATGAAGTGTGTCCCTACAGCAACGCCACGCGGGGCAACGTCGAGGTCACGTTGGGCGTGCTCTAGTGCGCGAACCGGATGCGGAGACCACGGTCAGCGAAGCGATAGACGCGCTGCGGGTAAAGGGTTACGACGCAGACTTCTCGGTCAGTGAAGAAGGGCTGCTGCGCTGCGGCCAGTGCGGTCACCTGCACGCCCCCGAGGACGCGGTGGTCAACGTGACCTATCGGTTCGAGGGCGCGAGCGATCCCGACGACGAAGCCGTGATCCTCGGCCTCACGTGTGGAGCCTGCGGAAGTCGCGGCGTCCTGGTTGCGGCGTACGGACCGTCCGCTTCGCCCGAAGACGCCGCGGTGGTAGCGGCGTTGGGGCGCAGCTAGTCACGGCTGGAGCCGGCGGCGCAATTCCACGAATACCGTCTCGCCGACGATCTCGGTGAGTTCGTCGGCCAGCGAGTCGATGACGCGACGGTCGCCGACGTAGGCGCGCTCACCCTCGGTGCAGCACCAGGCCATCGTGGTGCCGTCAGCGCCCCAGTCGCG
>JACCXE010000320.1 GCA_013697265.1 Actinomycetota bacterium
GTCTTCTTCGGCGCAGCCATGAGGTGCGAGGATACGGCCGTGCTGCGGATGCGACGCGACGTTTACCTCCAGATGGTGGGGGACTGCTACGACAAGCTGCCCAACGAGGGTTGCGGACTCGTCGCCGGTCCCGCCCCGCAGGGCGACGCAGCGACCGCCGAGGTCTGCTATCCGATCACCAACGCGGCGGCGTCGTCGCGCATCTACGAACTCGATCCGCGTGGGCATCTGCGGGCCGACCGCGACGCCGAGGACCGCGGGCTACAGCTTTTGGGTGTGTACCACTCGCACACCCACACGGTCGGCTACCCGTCGCCCACCGACGTCGCGGCCGCACCGGATCCTTCGTGGCACTACATCTTGGTCTCGTTTGCCGACGAGGCTCCTAGCGTTCGCAGTTACCGCATCGCGGATGGGAACATCTCGGAAGAACCCGTCGTTGTCGTCTAATAATGTTGACCAAACAAGTCGGAATTAGCCAGGAGTCTCCCGTGGCCGTGCAAGTGCGAATCCCAACGATCCTGCGTCCCGACGCGGGCGGTCAGGCCGTAGTGGAGGCCGAGGGTGAGACGGTCGGCGAACTGTTCGCCGATCTCGTGGCTCGATTCCCGAACCTGTCGAGCAAGGTCATCACCGAGGAGGGCCAACTCCACAAGTTCGTCAACGTGTATGTGAACGACGACGACGTGCGCTACCTCGACAAGCTCGACACCAAGGTCACCGCGGCCGACACCATCTCGATCCTGCCTGCTGTCGCCGGCGGTTAACGCGTGTCGCGTTTCGCCTCGCCCGTCGACCTGATCGGGAACACGCCGCTGCTCGACATAAGCCAGCTGTCGCCCAACCCGAGCGTTTCGATTCTGGTCAAGCTCGAGGGCTGCAACCCGGGCGGCTCGGTCAAAGATCGCATCGCGAGGTCGATGATCCTGGCCGCTGAGGCCAACGGGTCCTTAGCGCCCGGCCAGACAATCATCGAATCGTCGTCGGGCAACACCGGCATCGGCCTCGCGCTGGTGGCCCGGAGTCGGGGCTACAAGCTCAAGATCGTCCTGCCGGAAAATGTGTCGCCCGAACGCAAACAGCTGCTCGAGATATACGGCGCCGAGATCATCTCGTCGCCCGGCTCGGAAGGCTCGAACGGTGCGGTGAAGGTGGCGCAGAAACTGGCCGCCGATCATCCCGAGTGGTGGTACCCGTACCAGTACGCAAATCCGGCCAACGTCGACGCCCACTACACCGGTACCGGCCCCGAGATCTGGCGTGACTGCCCCGAGGTCACTCACTTCGTTGCCGGCCTCGGCACCAGCGGCACGCTGCTCGGCGTCGGCCGCTATCTCAAAGAGCAGAACCCCGCGGTACAGATCTGGGCTGTTGAGCCGCCCGCCGGTGAGATGGTGGACGGGCTGAAGAACCTCGACGAGGGCTACATCCCGCCGATCTTCATCGACTTCGGCGGTGCGGATCTGCTGAACCGTAAGAAGATGGTGGGTCCGCGTGAATCGATCGAAGGAGTGCGCACGCTGGCCGAGATCGGCGTGCTCGTCGGGCTCAGCACCGGCGCGGCGTTTCTCGGTGCCACGAAGTGCGCGGCCGAAATCGATTCCGGCGTCGTGGTGTTCCTGTCGCCCGACGGCGCGTGGAAGTACCTGTCGAGCGAGGCGTGGACCGGCGACCTCGACGAAGCGACCGAACGCGCCCGCCAGACGCTGTACTTCTAGCCTTAGGTAGTGGACGCGCGGCCCATAGGGATGTTCGACTCGGGCTTCGGTGGGCTCACCGTCGCACGGGCCGTGATGGACCTGTTGCCGAACGAGGACCTCGTCTACTTGGGCGACACCGGCCGCTACCCGTACGGCCCCCGCGACCTCAAGGAAGTGCGTGGGTTCGCCGAACAGATCACCGAGCATCTCGTCGAGGTCTACGACGTGAAGGTCGTGGTCGTGGCGTGCAACACCGCGGCGGCCGCTGCGCTCGACGTGCTCGTCGAGCAGAGCCCCGTCCCCGTCCTCGGCGTGATCGAACCGGGCGCCCGCGCGCTGACCCAGACCACCACATCGGGCCGCGTCGGCGTAATCGGCACGGTCGGCACTATCGGCTCGGGCGCCTACCAGGATGCCGTGGGGGCGGCTTCGGGTGACCGCGACATCACGCTGACCTGTTCAGCTTGTCCTGGTTTCGTTGAATTCGTCGAGCGGGGCGAAACCGATTCCGAGCAGGTGCACGTCTTGGCCGAGCGGCTGCTGGCGCCGGTCTGCGACGCCGACGTCGACGCACTGCTGCTGGGTTGCACGCACTATCCGTTTCTGGCCCGCACCATCAGCGACGTGATGGGCCGCAACGTCGTGCTGGTCAGTTCCGCTGACGAAACGGCGTTCGCGCTCAAGACACTGCTCGAAGAGCATGGCCTCAAGAGCGAGTCAAAAGCAGCCGGCAAGCACAGTTGGGTGTCCACCGGGGATGCAGCGGAATTCGCCCGGCTGGGCCGGCGCCTGCTCGGCCCCGAACTTGACATCGTCGACGCCCTCGAATGGCCCTAGTTTCTGCGGCATGAGTAACAAGCGCCACGACGGCCGCTACCCCAACCAGCTTCGTCCCGTGTCATTCGTCCGTGACTTCACCGAGTTTGCGGCCGGCTCCGTCCTGGTGTCCTTCGGGCGCACGCGCGTGTTGTGCACCGCGTCGGCGAATGAAGACGTGCCCCGCTGGATGAAGGGCAAGGGCAAGGGCTGGGTCACCGCCGAGTACTCGATGCTTCCCGGCGCCACGCCCGACCGCAACGATCGCGAGGCGGCCAAGGGCAAGCAGAAGGGGCGCACCCTCGAGATCCAGCGCCTCATCGGCCGCGCCTTGCGCGCCGTCACCGACGCCGACGCGATGGGCGAGGTCGAGATCACCCTCGACTGCGACGTCCTCCAGGCCGACGGCGGCACGCGCACCGCGTCGATCTGTGGCGCGTACGTCGCGCTGCACGACGCATGCACCAGGCTCGTCGAGGCCGGCGTGATGCCGAAGCATCCCCTTACCGACTCCTGTGCCGCGGTGTCTGTCGGCATGGCCCACGGCCAGGCGGTGCTCGACCTCGACTACCACGAGGATCACCAGGCCGAGGTCGACATGAACGTCGTGATGACCGGTGCGGGCAAATTCGTCGAAGTCCAGGGCACCGCTGAGGGCGCCGCGTTCTCCCGCAACGAACTCGACTCGCTGCTGCTTCTCGCTGAGGGTGGCATCACCGAACTGATGGCCGCACAGGCTGCCCTGCTCGCGCAGCCGCTCACGCCCCGCGGCTAGTGGAACGGTTTGTGCTCGCTTCGGCGAACCCGCACAAGGCGCAAGAGATCGCGGCGATTCTCGTCGACATCGACTTGTTGCCTCGTCCCACCGACGTGGCCGACGTCGACGAGACCGACGACACCCTCGAAGGCAATGCTCGGCTGAAGGCGTTCGCGCTTGTCAACGCGACGGGATTGCCGGCGATCGCCGATGACACCGGGCTCGAGGTCGACGAACTGGGTGGGGCGCCGGGCGTGTACTCGGCCCGTTACGCGGGAGCGGACGCCACCTACGCCGACAACGTGTGCAAATTGCACGAGGCCATGATCGGTGCGTCGACGCGAACGGCGCGGTTCCGCACCGTCGCCTTAGCGGGGTTTCCTGACGGTACCGAGATCATCGGCCACGGCGTGATCGAAGGCGTCATCGCCGACGATCCGACCGGCGATGGCGGGTTCGGCTACGACCCGCTGTTCATACCGACCGACGGCGACGGTCGCACCTTCGCGGAGATGACCCTGGACGAGAAAGAACGCATCTCCCATCGGGGCCGGGCCTTCCGGGCCTTGGCCGCAGGTCTACGAAACCGCGGGTAACCCACCACGGCCGCCGTGGGGCGAGCGAAGCGAGGGGCCCCACGTTGCGGAGGAGGGCGGGCCTGCGGGGCGCCCTCCCGGAAAAAAAGTGATCACCAACCCCGCATGTCGACGGGGAACTGGTCGACGATGCTCTCGCCGTCTGTGACCCACATCGTGTCGTGGTACGCCACTGTGGGATCTACGTGCGCCGGCGTCACCCGTACGCGGTCGCCCACCGCCGGCGTGGCGGCCGGGCCGTACGTGATGTGCTCGTCGGAGCAGAACCACACCTCGCCGACGTCGGCTGGCAACAACGGGTTGCCGTGGTCCATGCCGAGCGACTTCAGCCCGGCGTCGCACACCGCGAAGCTGTCGCTCACCGAGACCACCGTCGAGAGCACGAACAGCGCCTGCTTGAAGGGCAACTCGAGCTTGTCGTAGGCCGTGTCCATCAGCGAGTACGACCCGGCCTGGATTTCGTTGGCCCACGTGTTGATGTCATAGGTACCGGTGCCGCCGGCCGATACGAGGTCACCGCCGACGTCCTTGTGCGCCTGCAGCAACAGATCCATAGCCGCTTCGCATTGGGCGACGCGCATGGCCCGGTCGGGGTTGCCCACCACGTGGCCCTCGTATCCCATGACCCCGCGCACGTTGAGCCCGGCGGCGCGGGCATCGTCGGCCAGTGCACCAGCCTTGTCGGGCGCGATGCCACACCGCGGCAAGCCGACGTTCACGTCGATCACACATTCGTGCACGCCGCCGGCAACCGCGGCCGCCAGCGTGGCAGCCGAGTCGATGGCCACCGTGATCCGGGCACCGCTTGCCGCGACTGCGCCAAGCCGGCGGGCGTCGACGACCTCGTTGGCGAGCAGCAGGTCGTCACCCAAGCCCGCGGCCGCCATCACCTCGACTTCACGCACGGTCGCGCACGTGAAGTTCGTGTGGCCCGCCTCGCGTTGCCGCTTGGCCAACGCGGTGGATTTCGTCGCCTTCACGTGAGGACGCAGACGTGCGCCGGCAAGCGCGGCGGACATCGTGGCGATGTTGTGATCGAAGGCGGCGGCGTCGACCACCAGTGCGGGCGTGGTGAGGTCAGCGGTGGTGCGAGGCGTCATGCCGGAACCTTCGTCGTTACGCCCGCCGCACGCAACACCGCGGCGATATCGGCTAGCCGTTCTCGCGTTGCTTCCACCCCGGCGTCAATCATGGTGTCACTCGTAGAGAAGTCAAACGTGCTCGACGCGTGCACGATCGGCCTGATCACTAGGTCGGCGAGCGGAACCTGGCTGCGGATCACTTCGCGCTCCATGGTGTTCAGCATCCGTCCGATGATTTGCATGAAGCCGGGCAACTTGTGGCCGACCACTACCTCGGTCGCCTGCCCCGCCACGTTGGACCCGAAGATCACGCCAACGCCGGCGTCGCGCAGTAACTGCGCCGGCAACGGGTTCACGATCGCCCCGTCGATCAGCACATGTTCGCCGATGCGCCACGGATCGAAGGCCCCGGGCACGCTCATGCTGGCCCGCATGGCGTCGGCGAGCGGGCCTTCGTGCAACACGACCTCGGCGCCCGACACCACGTCTGCGGCCACTAACCACAGCGGAATGTCGCTGTCTTCGAGGTCAACGCCGCCGCCCCACTCCGCGAACAGCGCCCGCAACCGCCGACCCTTGAAGAGCGCGCTGCGGGGCGGGAAGTTGAAGTCCAGCCGTCGCCAATGCGTGGCGTGCGCAATTTCCTTCACACAGCGACGCATGAACTGCTCGTCGCGGTTAAACGCCACCGCCGCGGCTGCAATCGCTCCGCCGCTGGTACCGGCGACTGCGTCGATCTCGATGTTGGCGTCACGGAGCACTCGGATCACCCCCACGTGAGCGACCGTCTTGCTGCCGCCGCTCGACAGGACCAACCCAACGGCGCGGCCCGTCGCCCACCGCGACGCCCGCCGCAAGCCGAGTTCGTCGGCGTTCAATCGCACCAACCGCCCCCGTGCCGCCGTGTCGACGAGCCATTGCGGCGGCGCGCCGAACACCAACACGTGTTCCGCGTCGGCCGTTGCGACCATGGCCGATGGGTTGCCTTCGTCGGGGGCGCCGAGCAGCACCGATTGCAGGCCGGCATCGGCGCCACCGAACAACGGGGCTCGCACGCGCGTCGCGCCCGACGGCGTGGCACCAATCGACGCTCCTCGCAACGCCGCTACGGCAATCCGCCGCGACATCGGGTCGAGCGCGGCTGCCACTGCGCCCACCATCGACGCGGGCCACACCACGCTTCGCCGAGGGCCGAAGTCGCCCAGAAGGCGGTGGTTCGACGCAACGATCCGGCGACCGAGTTCGCGGCTCATCGCGATCGCGAGGTCGGGGTAGTCGACCATTAGCGACTCAAGTTCTGCTCGTTTGAGTTCGAGGAGCGCAGAGTCAGTCACCGCAGTGACCGTGGCGGTGCGGGGCTCGCCCAGCAGCAACGCCAACTCGCCCACGAACGACCCCGCGCCGAGCGTGGCCAACACCTCGCCGTTGGGTGACGTGGCCACCCGCAGTGCACCCCTCTCGACGAGGTAACAGGCATCGCCCCGTTCGCCGGCATGAAACAGCACTGTGCCCGCGGGCACAGACATCGGACGAAGAACGCGGTTTACTGCCGCAATGGTTGACGCTGGAAGGCCTTGGAGAAACGGCAGGCGGGCGAGCACGGACGCTTTCATGTCCGCAGGACGGTACTTACTGGACAGCGGTGCATCGCGTAGCGTTCGCGCTTCGGCGAAGGGGTAAGGGTATGCACGCAGGGTTCTTATGGCTGGCGGGCTTCCGCGACCTGCAGTGGCGGCGGCGACGATTTGTGATCGCGGTACTGGGCACTTCGTTGGTCTTCGGGCTGACGCTGCTGCTGTCCGGGTTCCTGTCGACGTTCGATACCGAGGTCGCCCGCACGATCAAGCTGTTCCGGGCCGATGGCTACGTGGTGCCCGAGGGCCGCCTGGGCCCGTTTACGGGCGGCGCACCCATGCCTGTGACCACGGCAGACGAGGTGGCCAAGCTGCGGGGTATCGCCGCCGCCGACCCGGTGGTCTCGATACTGCAGGTGACAGACCAGGACTACCGGCCTGACGTCTATTTGATCGGCGCCCGGTTGGGTGGTCTGGGAACGCCGCAGCCGGCGGAAGGTCGTGTCGCGAAGGCACCAGGGGAAGCCGTGGTGGATAACCGCACCACGATGCACATAGGCGACGAGTTCGCCATCAATGGCGTGAAGTTCAACGTCGTTGGGCTCACCCACGGGGTCACCGTGGTCGGTGGCCACGGCACCGTGTTCACGCTGATCGAAGACGCGCAGCGCGTCGTGTTTGGTGGGCAGCCCTTCGCTACGTCGATCGCCGTGAAGGGCCACCCCGACGTTGTGCCCGCTGGTATTTCCTTCGTCGGCGCCAAGCGTGCCGGTGCCGACCTCAAGCGACCATTGGACGACACCATCAAGTCGATCGGCCTCTTTCGGGCCCTGCTGTGGATTGTCGCCGCGGCCATCGTCGGATCGGTCGTGTACCTGTCCGCCATCGAACGGGTTGGCGACTTCGCCGTGTTCAAAGCGACCGGCGTGGCCACCCGTGACCTTCTAGGCGCGTTGGTAACTCAAGCAATAGTGCTGTCGATTGGGGCGTCGATCCTGTCGATCGGCGTCGCCTACCTATTGGCGCCGGCCTTTCCTGTCACCGTGCTCATTCCTGCCAAGCTGCAACTGACCGTGCCCGTCGTCGGCCTCGTGATCGGTGTGCTTGCGAGCGGCGCCGCGCTGCGCCGAGCCGTCACGGTCGATCCCGCGCTCGCCTTCGGAGGCCGTTAACAGTGGATCTAGTTGTTGATGACCTCGTCATCGAATACGCCAGCGGCGACTACGTCCTTCGCCCCGTCGATCATTTGAGTTTCGAGATCCCTAGTGGGTCGCTCGCGCTGTTGCTGGGGCCGAGTGGCTGCGGCAAGTCCACGCTGCTCTCGTGCCTAGCCGGAATCCTCACCCCGACCAGCGGCACGATCTCGGTGGGAGGCAAGGTCACGTCGGGCCTCACCGGATCGGCGCTTACGGAGTACCGCCGCAAGACGGTCGGCATCGTGTTCCAGTCCTTCAACCTCGTACCGAGTCTTACCGCGACCGAAAACGTCGCCGCGCCGTTACGCGCGGCTGGCGTGTCGCGCGACGTCACCGCGAAGCGCGCCGCGGCACTACTCGAACAAGTGTCCATGACAGACCGGGCCGACCACCTTCCGGCCAAGTTGTCCGGCGGCCAGCAGCAACGAGTCGCTATCGCGCGGGCGCTCGCGCACGAACCGCCAGTGGTACTCGCCGACGAGCCGACCGCGCACCTCGATTACGTGCAGGTAGAAGCGGTGCTGCGACTGATCCGGTCTCTGGCGCAACCGGGGCGGTCCGTGATCGTGGCCACGCACGATGACCGGATCCTTCCGTTGGCCGACATCGTCATCGAGATGATGCCGAAATTCGTGGAAGGGTCCGAGCGACCGGTGACCGAGGATCTCAATTCTGGCCAAGTGTTGTTCGAGCAGGGCAGTCTGGGCGGCAAGATCTACGTGGTCGACAAAGGCGACATCGAGATCGTGCGCCGTGACGACACGGGGGCCGAATCGGTCGTGTTCGTGAACAAGCCGGGCGACCACTTCGGTGAGATGGGCCCGCTGTTCAACCTGCCCCGCAGCGCCACGGCTCGGGCCGGTTCCAAGGGCGCCAAGCTCACCGGATACACCCTGCGCCAGTTCAGCGAGATAGTCGGACTCCAAACGCTAAGCGGGGTCCTGGGCAAGGCCGCCTACGGCCAGCCGGTCAAGGCCGTCACCAAGAAGCGGGCTGCGCCCACGAAGGCTGCGCCCACAAAGGCTGCCGCGAAGAAGGTCGCGGCGAAGAAGGTCGCGGCGAAGAAACCCGCTTCTCGCCGTTAGCCCGCCTACGGACCACCCAACCGGCGCAGCACCAGGTCGAGCGCCGGCCAGGCCGGACCCTCACCCAGACTCTCTTGGACGCACCGGGCGAACAGCCACGCCCGAACCCTCCTGGCGTCCAGACCCGCGAGGTCGGCGACCTCCGTCAGCAACCTGATCGGGTTGGCGCGCAACGACGCGTTGCAATTCAGCAGGTGTTGTAGAACGTCGTAGTGCGGATCTCCCACATACGGCTTGGGATCGATGAGCAGCCAAGGACGGCGCTCGCCGGACAGCACGTTGCCCGCGTGGAGGTCGGTAAACAGCAGCACGTCGGTCGGCGCGGTTCGCGACAGCTCGCGGAAAAGTGCCAATCCGTCACGGGCGAGCCCGGCGTCGAGTCGTGCCGGGTCGGCGGCTAGGCGCGCCTCCGCGCGCGCCACCCAGTAGTCGGCCATGGCCGAGAGCGGACGGAACGGGTGAGCGGGCGCCAAGTCGACACCCCAGACCGAACGCAGTAAGTCGGTGACAACGACGTGCTGCTCGGCCTCGGCGCGTCCACGCAGTTCTGTCCCTGGCCGGCAGCGCTCGAGCAGCATCGCGGTCGTATTGGGGGTTGTGTTTCCACCGCCGGGCCGAGCGGCCGCCAGATGTTCGAACGCGTACACCTCGACCGCACCATGGC
>JACCXE010000239.1 GCA_013697265.1 Actinomycetota bacterium
GGCGTGCACCGGCTCTATCGCATCTCGCCCTTCGACAGTCAGGCCCGGCGCCAGACGTCATACGCATCGTTCGAGCTCACGCCGTTCATCGAGGACTCGAAGGAAGAAGTGCCCATCGACGACAAGGACTTACGCATCGACGTGTACCGCTCGTCGGGCGCGGGCGGCCAGCACGTCAACGTCACCGACTCCGCGGTGCGCATCACGCACCTGCCCAGCGGCATCGTGGTGTCGTGTCAGAACGAGCGAAGCCAGCTGCAAAACAAGAACCGCGCCATGCAGGTGTTGCAGGCGAAGTTGGCCGAGCGAGCGCGGCAGGAGCGCGAGGCCGAACTGGCCGCGTTGGGCGGGCCCCAAGGCTCGGTGAGCCGGGCCGGCGCGTTCATGCGTGGCTATGTGCTCGCGCCGTATCAGAAGGTGAAGGACGAGCGCACCGGTCATGAGTCGGGCAACCCCGACGCCGTCCTTGACGGCGATCTCGACGACTTCATGGAGGCTTGGCTGCGTTGGCGTCGGGCCAGCTAGCACAACCCAGATGCCCCGAAGCGAGTCGATGCTGCGCCTAGGCTCTACCTGCTCATGATTCGTCTTGAACACGTCACCAAGTCGTACAAGAACTCCACGGTCGCGCTCCGCGACGTGTCGCTAAACGTCGACAAAGGCGAGTTTGTGTTCCTCGTCGGCCCGTCCGGTTCGGGCAAGTCGACATTCCTGCGCCTGCTCACCAAGGAAGAAGAACCCGAAAACGGTCAGATTTTCGTGGCGGGCAAAGACATCGGCGAGCTGAACCCGTGGAAGGTCCCGTACCTGCGCCGCAACATCGGTTGCGTCTTTCAAGACTTTCGTTTGCTGCCGAACAAGACCGTCCACGAGAACGTCGCGTTCGCGTTGGAAGTGATCGGCCGTCCTCGCCACGTCATCGACTCACAGGTTCCCCAGATCCTCGAACTCGTCGGCCTTAAAGCCAAGGCCGAGAACCTTCCCGGGGAACTCTCGGGCGGTGAACAGCAACGCGTCGCGATCGCGCGAGCGTTCGTCAACCGACCGCTAATCCTGTTGGCCGACGAGCCAACCGGCAACCTCGATCCCAACACCACCATCGGCATCATGCGGCTGCTCGACCGGATCAACCGGACTGGCACGACGGTGCTGATGGCCACCCACGACCAGGGCATCGTCGACTCCATGCGCCGTCGCGTGATCGAACTCGATCGCGGCGTCAAAGTGCGCGACCAAGCCCGCGGCGTTTACGGGAGCTGATTCGTGCCTGTCTCTGTCAACTACGTATCGCGGGAAACCGCGACGAACCTAAAGCGCAACATCGCGATGACCATCGCAGCGTTGCTCACCGTGTCGGTTTCGCTCGGCCTCGTCGGCGGGGCCCTGCTAATGCGCCAAGGCGTGAACAAGGCCACGGCGCGGTGGCGGGGAGGCGTCGAGCTGTCGGTGTTCATGCGGCCTGACGCCAACGAAGGACAGATCGCGGCCATCGAGCGCGAACTGAAGGCGACGCCGGAGATGAAGTCGTTCAAATTCGTCGACAAAGAGGCCGCCCTCACGGAGTACCAGGACTACTTCCAGGACAACGCCGATCTGATCGACGTGGTTACGAAAGACGACCTACCCACTTCGTTCCGCATCGTGCCCCGCAAAGCCGAACTGGCCGAGACGATCGGAAAGCGTTTCGAAACCCGTCCCGCTGTGAGCGAAGTCGTGTTTGCCAAGGACGAGATCAAGGCGCTTCTGAAGACCACCCGGCAACGACAAGTCGCCTATTTTGGCGTTGCGGTGGTGCTCATCTTCGGCGCCGTCTTGCTGATCTTCAACGCCATCCAACTCGCGGTTTTCAGCCGCAGACGCGAGATCGAAGTGATGAAGCTGGTCGGCGCGACGAACTGGTTCATTCGATTGCCCTTCATGCTTGAAGGGCTGCTGCAGGGTGTGGCTGGCGCGGTGCTTGCGGCGCTGCTCGTGTACCTGTTCCGGGTGCAGATCGTCGACGTCATCAGCGACCCCGCCCTCACGCAGGGGCTGCGCAAGATCCACGCGACGTCGGCTGAAGCGCGCAACACGGGCCTGCTGCTGATGGCGGTCGGCGCCGCGATCGGCGCTGCGAGTTCGGCGCTGGCCGTGCGTCGGCACCTGCGCGTTTGACCCGCGGCGTGTTCTTTCTGCGCCGTCCTGACCGCGAACACGTCGAAGGGGTGCTGAGCGAAGCGCGCACGGCGTCGCCGACGTTCGCGCCCGTGGGCGCGACTGCATCGTCCGACGCGGTCCCAGGTTTTCATTACGCGTCATACGGGAGAGTGGTCGGGCACGGACCAGCCGACTGGGAGGCTGCCCGCGATGGCTTGTGGGCATGGGCCGCCCATGTGGGCGCCGGCGTCGCCATCACGCCACCGAGCGAGCCGCTCGAAGTCGGCGCCACCGTGGTCGCCGCGACCCGGGTCGGGCCGCTGTACGTGCTGATTCCGTGCCGCATCGTGTCGACAGTCGACGAGACCGACCGGTTCGGCTTCACCTACGCCACGCTGCCCGGGCACCCCGAGTGCGGCGAAGAATCGTTCATCCTCACCCGCAATGCCGCCGGCGGGGTCACCTTCACTGTGTCGGCGCACTCGCGTCACGCCGAACTGCTGGCCAAGCTGGGCGCGCCCGTGAGCCGCTTCGTCCAACGCCAGACGAACAACGCGTACATCGCCGGCCTCGCCGCCTTCGTCGACCGCCAGCGCTCCTAACGAAAAGGAACTGTGCGTCCGCAACAACGTGGGATGTGGTTGCGGACGCACAGTTCGTGAATCCGGTGGAAGCGGCGGGTGCTGCCCCCGCGTCTTTCCGTGTGTTGCTGATTCTTCTCCGAGCGCAGCCGGTGAAAGGTCTCAGACGCCTCA
>JACCXE010000242.1 GCA_013697265.1 Actinomycetota bacterium
TCGCGAAGTTGCGCGACCCGGTTCAGGATCGTGCGTCGGCCTCGGCCCGCCGCTTCGTACGAGCCGATGGCCGCGAGCTCAGCGGGGTTCAGGCCGGCCAGGCGTTGCACGACTTGGGAAGCCGACAGGCTGTCGTAGCCGGGAATGGCCAGGTTTTGCGCGTCGTGGACGGTGACGGGAGTGCCGTTGTCCGACGGTGTCGCAACTGTGGACTGCGTCGACCGAGCCGCCGCAGCCGGGGCCGGAGCGGCGGCCGGGGGCGGGGCAGGTGCCGCAGGTTTGGGCGTAGCGACCGGGCCCTGCGCCGTGTTCGGCGCGGGCCGCTCGGTGTATTGCTTGAGCCGCTTTTCGAGCTCCTGGCGGCCCATACCCACGGCGAACTGACCCATCATCTTGGCCATGTTGGCTTCCTGCTGACCGCGGCTAACGAGCTTGGGCAGCTCTTCGCGGATCATGGCCGCTATGCCGAGCGGCGCGTACACCGCGGTTTCGATGATGCGTTCCAGTGGGGACTTCTCGTCAGCCATTGCCGTTCCTAACCGTCGGTGGTGTGCACGATGAGATAGCCCACGCGCTTCTCTTGTCGCTAGACGCAGTCGCGGCAGTATTGCCGCTTCGCGTCGGCGAGCTGGCTCGGGTGCTTCACCAGGAAGCACGACTGGCAGACGAACTCGTCGGGACGCTTGGGCGCCACCTTGGTGGAGTCAGCTCGGTCTTCGGTGTCGGCGGGCTCGTCGTCTTCCTCTTCCTCTTCGACAACGACCAGTCGCTCTTTGAGGATCTCGTCGAGCGTGGCTTCGACGTCGTGGTCGACCTCAAGCTCCTCTTCGTCCTGTTCTTCCTTCTTCTTCTTCTTCGCCGCAGCCGCGGCGACCTCGGGATCGACTTCTACCTCGACGTCGTCGTCTACAACGACGTCTGCTTCGTCCTCGCCTAGGACGTCTTCCTCGGCGAGACCGTCGAGGTCTTCCTCGTCGATCTCCCCAGGTTGATCGTCATCTACGTCTTGTTCGTCGACGGGTTCGTCGGCCATGGGTGCCCTTCCACTCGCCTTGCGCGGCGGCGGACTATAGACCTCAGCGGGTGGTGGTTGGTGCGCTTGGCGCCGCTGTGGTCGTCGAAGCGGTATCGGCGCTCCGACTCGACGGGAACTCATGTCTCCAAACCGACACGATTTGGTTGGTTCAGGCCCCAATCGTGTGGGTTTCAGCGCTTGAGTTCGTCAGACACCCGCCCGCTTGGTTTCGGCACGGCGTTCGGACTCAAGCCGCTCGAGGTCGTACGTCTCGTGATCGACGTAGCGCATCATCTCGGCCACGGCGTGGTGGCCGGCCTTATCCGCGATGAGGGTGTGCATGTCTTGGCAGACCTTGCGGTACGACGGGTGGCCTTGCCGTTCGGTGCGCAGCTCGAGCATCTGCATAGCGGCGCGGGCATTCAGCGTCATGGCGTAGCGGACCTTGTAGGCCAGCGACACCGCGTAGCCGGCCTGGTTCGAGAAGTCGTCGAGCAACGCGTCGTGCAGCGCGGCCGAGCGCTCCATCGACTCGTCGAAGGCGACCGCCGCACCCGCTTCGGTGATGGCTTCGGGCACGTCGTAGCCGTGCAGCGGAGTCAGCGTCTGCCATTCGATGCTGAGCATGCGGTGTCTCTGGAGGTCCCGGAAGGCGCCGTAGTCGGTCAACAAGTCGAAGCGGTACCAAACGGTTTCGAGCGCCCGGCCCGGGCGGTGCCGGCGGTTGGTACGGTCCCCCACGTACGCCTTCACGACGTCGATCTTTTCCGCCGAACTCATCTGCTTGACCCGGTCGAAAATCAGGTCGTCGGGTAGCTCAGTGTGGGGATACAGCATCGACGCGACCATTCGGTCTTCGCCCTCAGGGTCCCAGTTCACGAGCGTCACGGCGTCGCGGCCCGACGGCTCGGTCTCGCCGAGTAGCCGGTGCGCGATCTCGTCCATTGCACCGCGGTTGTTCGACAGGTAAGTCGACCAGGCCCGACCGCGGTCGGGCAGGTCGACGCGGGTCAGGAACGACGGGATCACCTTGCGCAACTCGACCAGCATCATCTCGGCGTAGTCCCGGGCTTCGGGAAGCGGATGAGCGTGCATGCGGATGAGGAGCTGTTCGTACGCCTGACCGGTGCCGTAGATACCGACGTTGCTGAGCGACGCCGCCGGCAGCAAGCCCCGCAGCGCATCAAAGGCCTTGGCCCTGACCGCTTGGCGCCAGACGAAATCGGAATCGCCCGCCTGCTGGGGGTGGACCTTGGCGTAGTGCGCGTTCATCACCGGCAGCAGTTCCGCGTAGGTGTCGAACATGCGGTCCATGTCTCCGACGTAGCGAAGACCGAGAGCGGATTTCAGGACGTCGGGGTCGCGGTAATACCGGTAGCGGCCGTTGCCGAGGCGGGTGTCGTAGGCGATGTAACGGGTCGATTGCTCGAGGTAGGCCATCAGCCGGCCCCACTCGAGGATCTTGGTCAACAGGTTCGACGACTGCTCGCAGGCGAGGTGCACCCCGCCGAGCTGGGCTACCGAGTCGTCGCCGTACTCGAAAAAGACCTTCTTGTAGAGGTCTTCGGCTCGGCTCAGGCCCATCGTGGCGTCCACCGTGAGGTCACCCGTCATATCCAGTTCGCCGACGAATTCGTCGAGGAACAGGCGGCGCAGGCTCTTGGCCGAACGCGAATACCGGGCAAACAGTGCGCCTTTGACGACCTCAGGCAGGTTCGTCAGGGCAAAGACGGGCAGGTCCAGGTTCGTGAAGTACCGCCGCAGTATCACCGCCTCATCGGGCGTGAACGTCTCTACCGCGTACCTCGTCATGGGAACTTGGAGAGTAGGTCCCCCACGCGACGCAGTGGCGGATCACGGCCGCCGTGGGGCGAGCGGAGCGAGGGGCCCCACGTTGCGGAGGAGGGCGGGCCTGCGGGGTGCCCGCCCGGGGAATTAGTGGCGGATCACGAGCTTTCCGGACTGGTCGCCTGCTTTGAGCCTGTTGAGGGCCTCAGGGAACTGATCGAGGCCGTCGTAGACGTGGTCAACGGGGACAGGGACTCCCCCGGCGACCAGCTTGAGCACCTCCTCGAACTCCCGGTAGGAGCCCATGGTCGAGCCGATGATCTCGTGCTGTTTGAAAAACAGCCGGGGCAACGAGATTTCGACGGCGCTGCCCGCGGTGCCGCCGCACGTGACGAGCCGGCCCCCCGGTTTCAAGCACTTGATCGAGTTGTCCCATGTGGCGGCGCCCACGTTCTCGAACACGACGTCGGCCCGAACCGGCCAGCGCTGGTTCGAGTCGAAGGCATCGGCGGCGCCAAGCCTGATGGCGTTGTTTCGTTTCGCTTCGTCACGCGACGTGGCGTACACCGTGGCGCCGCTCGCTACGCCGAGCACCAAGCCGGCGGTGCTCACGCCGCCGCCCACGCCGACCACGATCATCGTGTCGGCCGCGTTCAGTCGGGCCCGCTTCAACATGCGCCAGGCGGTGAGCCAGCACAGCCCGAACGCGGCGGCCTCCGGCCAGTCGAGGCTCGCCGGCTTGGCGACAACATTGCGGCCAGGCAGCACGACGAATTCGCCATGGGTGCCCCAGTGATGCTCACCCAGGATGCCGAACGTTTTGCAGTACGGGCTTTCACCGGCGAGGCAATACGAGCAGTGTCCGCACGACAGCGCCGGGTTGAGCACCACCTCGTCCCCGACCGCCACGTTGTCGACCGCGTCGCCGATTGCCTCGACGATGCCGGCCCCGTCAGCGCCCGGCACGTGCGGCGTGTGCGGCTTGGGCGCGGCCTTGGTGACCCAGATGTCCATGTGGTTCAGGGCCGATGCGACCAGGCGGACCCGCACCTCGTCGGCATGTGGCTCGGGCGCGTCGATCTGTCCCCAGCGATAGCGGCCCGGCGATTCGTCGAGGATCCACGCGTCCATGACACAACGCTACGTGCAGCTACGCGACCACCCGAATCGCGTCGGGAATGGCGCGGGCGGCGAGGTGGCGGGCCGGTCCGATCTCCTCGCCGTCTATGTACACGAGAAGCGGCTTGGCAAACTCGAAGGTCACGGCCACTGCCCGGGTGGGTCGGATGCGCGGGTGAGGCAGGTGCGTTCCGCTGGGCAGTCTGGCTCGCACTTTGCGCCACTCGAAGAGGTCGAGTTGGCCCTCGTAGCCGTCGAGGACGCCGTCGTTGGGATGGGCCTTGGGCCCAAAATTCCAGCCGCCTACCCACTGGGCGTTCATCACGACAGCGAAATGCCGCCAGCCGCGGTTGTGCGCGACGACGTGGGCGGCGAAGAAACGGTGGCGGCCGTCAACGAGCACTTCGCCAAGGTCGACCGGAAACGCCGTCGCTCCGGCTCGCAATCTGTCGATGTCGTTCTTCGCGCCGAGGGTGTGGCCCAGATCGCCACCCAGGATGCCGAAGGTCGGGTACGGCGAAGCGGTGCGGCGGGCTTCGTCGAGCGCCCGGGAGATCTCGCGGTCGGTCCGAGTGATCACGGCGTCGGCCGGTAACACCGCGGGTTCGCCCCAGGCCTGCCCCTTGGCGATGGTCATGCGCCGCTCGCGGCGGCGCTCACACCCGTCGAAGCGGCCACCACGCCGCGGAACAACGCATCGGCCGCAGAAGCGGCGATCGTGCGCGTGTGCCGATCTGACGCCACGATCGCGATTTGGCGGAGGAGATCGACGAGTTGCTTGATGTTGCGCACGAAGTCGCCGCCGGGCAGACCGCCTTCGAGCACTTCGGCCAGCGCATCACCGCGAGCCCACGACCGGGCGGCGTCGGCGAATCCGGCGTCGATAGCCCGCGTCAGGGGCAAGTGGGCCCGCTTCTCAAGGGCGTTTACGTGCGCGTGCCGAACTTCGATTTCGGCGATGCGCGCGTTCAACGCGCTCCCCGGTGGCAACCCGATCGCATCGGCGTTGCGCGACTCGAAGGTGAACACCGACACCAGCCCGGCGAGGTCGGGCGGGTCGAGGCCGTCGAGCAGGGCCTGGCCGAGGCAGTCAGCGATGAGCAGATCGCACTCGTGGTAGATCCGCGAGAGCCGTTCGCCGCTCTCGGTCAGCGACCAGTCCTGCACGAAACCGAGCTGTTCGAGCACATGCAGGACGCGGTCGAGCTGGCGGCCGAGCGACGCATCGTCGTTGCGGCGTTGGCGCCGCTGGTTCGCCAGGTCGCGCTCGAGGCGTTCGGCGCGCGCCAGGGCCCGCACGTGCTGCGGCGCGTCGGGGCACGCGGCGACGGGGTGCTTGGCCGCCAGACGATCGAGCGGAGAGCGGCGCTGCGAGCGCGAGCGGCCGCCCTGCCACTTCGGCCTGTAGTCGCGCACGTCGTCGGGCTCCTCGACATCGAGGTCGCGGACCAACTGCCCGGCGGCGCGCAAGAACCGCTGTTGTTGGGGCTCGAAGGGCGTCGGAAGCTTGATGTGGGCCACTCGTCGGGGCGGCACTGGAAAGTCCTTCACCCGTAACTGCAGGCGTCGACCGTCGTCGGTGACGACCGGCAACAACAGGCCGCCGACGCCTTTGCCTCGCGCCGGTGTCAGCACCGCGACGCGGCCTTTCGTGCGGTGGCCGGGCACGAACACCACGTCGCCGGGACGCAGCCTGGTCATCGCGTCGATCACCAGATTCGTCTCCGACGGCGCGTTGCGCGACGCCTCCTGGGCCTCGGCCATCAGGAGTCGGTACTCCTCGGTGTCACCC
>JACCXE010000392.1 GCA_013697265.1 Actinomycetota bacterium
ACTGCCGGTTTTTGCCCAACCCGCACTGGATCCCCGAGTTGCGCCCCCACACCGGCCTCGACGTCGACGTGCGCGACTACGTCCTCGGCCAACCCGCGGCCAAAGAGTTCATCGCCAAGATCGACGACCTTCTCGACCTGTTGCTGCCCGCATACGTGGCCGAAGGCAAGGCCTATCTCACGATCGCGGTCGGCTGTACCGGTGGCCGTCACCGCAGCGTCGCCATCGCCAACGCCCTCCACGAGCGCATCGAAGACCGGGGCTACCTGGCCAACATCGCGCACAGAGACGTGCAGAAGTGACGCCCACAGTGCCTACTCCCGGCGGGCCGAAGGTGGTCGCCCTCGGTGGGGGACACGGCCTGGCCACCACCCTTCGCGCCGTCCGCGCCTATGCGGGACACATCACCGCCGTGGTCAGCGTGGCCGACGACGGCGGCAGTTCCGGCCGCCTGCGCAAGGCCTTCGGTATCCCGGCGCCCGGCGATCTGCGCCGCTGCTTCGGCGCTCTGGCCGACGACGAGTCGCTGCTGGCCCAGGCCTTCGAACACCGCTTCGACAGCGGCGAGCTCGACGGCCACCCCGTCGGCAACCTCCTCATCGCCGGGCTCACCGCGGCCAGCGGAGACTTCGTGGCCGCGCTGGCCGAGACCGGTCGCCTGCTCCAAGCGTGCGGTGACGTGCTGCCTGCCACCGCCGACCCGGTGGTGTTGCTGGCCGACATCGCAACCGGCAACACGATCACCGGGCAGGTCGAGGTCGACCAAACCCAGGACATCGAGCGCATCCGCCTCGAACCTCCGGCCCCTCCGACGCCGCCGTCCGTGCTCGAGGCGATCGCCGCGGCCGATCAAATCGTCATCGGCCCCGGCTCCCTCCACACCAGCCTGCTGGCGGTGCTCGCCGTGCCCGACGTCAACGCCGCGCTGCGACAGGCCACCGCGGAAACGGTCTTCGTCGCCAACCTTCGGGCCGTGCGTAGCACCATGGGCTGGGACCTCGGTCGCCACCTCGCCGCTCTCGCCGCGCACGAGATCCACCCCCAAACCGTTCTCGTCGACGAGAACACACCGTTGGCCCACGGGGAGGTTGCGGGATCGAGCCGCGTCGTGCGCCGCCCGATAGCCCGTTTCGACGTGCCCGCGCACGACCCCGTCCAGTTGGCGAAAGCCCTCGCTGATCTGGTCGGATAGAAACAGATCGCTGAACAACCCCAAGGAGACCCCAGAAATGGCCATTCGCGTCGGTATCAACGGCTTCGGCCGGATCGGCCGCAACTACATTCGGGCCGCCCTCAGGTCGAACGCCGGCGTTGAAGTCGTCGCGGTGAACGACCTCTTCCCGGCGGCCACCAACGCCCATCTCCTGAAGTACGACAGCACCCACGGCCAGCTGGGGCTGTCCGTTGAGTCGAGCGATGACTCCATCACCGTCAACGGCACGAAGATCGCTGCATTCGCCGAGCGCGACCCGAAGGCGCTGCCGTGGAGCGACCTCGGCGTAGACGTCGTGATCGAGTCAACGGGCTTCTTCACCGACCGCGACAAGGCATCGGCGCACCTCGACGCCGGCGCACCGCGCGTGATCATCAGCGCACCAGCGACCGGAGCCGATGCGACATTCGTGATCGGTGTGAACGACGACACGTTCGACCCCGCTGCACACACCATCGTGTCGAACGCGAGCTGCACCACGAACTGTTTCGTGCCGATGATCAAAGTGCTCGACGACGCCTTCGGCATCGAAAAGGGCCTGATGACCACGGTCCACGCGTACACGAACGATCAGAACCTGCTCGACCTGACCCGTGCCGACGGCAACCTGCGTCGGGCCCGGGCCGCGGCGGTCAACATTGTGCCGAGCACCACCGGTGCTGCCCGCGCCACGAGCCTGGTGCTCGAGTCGATGAAAGGAAAGCTCGACGGCACTTCGCTGCGGGTGCCAGTGCCCGACGGTTCAATCACCGACTTCACAGGCGTGCTCAACGCCGAGCCGTCGGTCGACGAGGTCAACGCCGCATTCAAGGCGGCCGCCGAAACTGGCCCTTTGAGCAACGTGCTCGTTTACACCGAGGACGAACTCGTCAGCTCCGACATCGTCGGCTCGCCGGCCAGTTGCACCTTCGACAGCAAGCTGACCATGGTTCTCGGCAACATGGTCAAGATTCTCGGTTGGTACGACAACGAATGGGGCTACTCGAACCGACTGGTCGACCTCTCCCTCATCGTCGGCGCCGCAAACAAGTAGTGAACCCGGGTGACGGGGTTCCCGTTCTCGAGGACCTCGGCGACGTCCACGGCAAGCGCGTGCTGGTCCGGTGCGACTTCAACGTGCCCGTCCAAGACGGCGTGATCACCGACGACCTCCGCATCCGCGCCGCGCTGCCCACGATCAACTGGTTGACAGAACGGGGCGCCCGCGTCGCGACGTGCTCGCACTTCGGCCGGCCCAAGGGCACACCCGACCCCAAGTACACCCTCGACCCCGTCCGCAAGCGGCTCGCCGAATTGGCACCCGGGGTCGCGCTGCTTGAGAACCTGCGGTTCGATGCCGGGGAAGAGGCCAACGACGCCGCGTTCGTCCAGAAGCTGATCGACGGCGTGGACATGTACGTCAACGACGCGTTCGGCGCGTCGCACCGCGCGCACGCGTCGATCGTGGGCCCGCCCCAGTTCGTGCCCAGCGCGGCCGGGCGGCTGCTCGCGAGGGAAGTCGACGTCCTCGGCCAGATGCTGAGCAGCCCGGCCAAGCCGTTCGTGGCCATCCTCGGGGGCTCGAAGGTGAGCGACAAGCTCGGTGTCATCAACGCCCTGCTCGACAAGGTCGACCGGCTGCTCATCGGCGGCGGCATGTGCTTCACGTTCCTCGCAGCGCAAGGCCACGACGTCGGCGACTCGCTACTGCAGGAGGATCAGGTCGACATCTGCAAGGAACTGCTGAGCCGCACGACCAAGATCGATTTGCCCGAAGACGTCGTGGCCCTCGGTCCCAACGGTGAAGTGCAGACCGGGGGAGTGAACCTGCCCAAGGGTTGGAAGGGCCTCGACATCGGGCCGTACAGCGCGGCGATCTTCAGCGACGTGATTGCGACCGCCCGCACTGTGTTGTGGAACGGGCCGATGGGCGTGTTCGAAGACCCACGGTTCGAAGCCGGCACCCACGCCGTTGCCCAGGCCTGCGCCGACGCCGACCGGGCCTTCACGGTGATCGGCGGCGGCGACAGCGCGGCGGCTGTCGCCCAGTTCAAACTCGACAACTACATCGATCACATCTCTACCGGCGGCGGCGCGTCGCTCGAACTCATCGAGCAGGGCGACCTGCCCGGCCTCGCCGCTCTACGCAACGGAGTGAAGGCGTAATGGCTAAGCGCACGCCGCTGATCAGCGGCAACTGGAAGATGCACCACGATCACCTCGAAGCGATCCGGGTGATGCAGAAGCTCAACTTTCGCCTGCCGCTCGACGCGTACAAGACCGTCGACGTGTCCGTGCACCCGCCCTTCACCGACCTGCGGGCCCTCCAGACGCTCATCGACGTCGACGAGATGTCGATCATTCTCGGCGCCCAGCACTGTCATTGGGAAGACAAGGGCGCGTTCACCGGCGAAGTCAGCCCCGCGTTTTTGAAAAAGCTCAACGTCAGCCTCGTGATCGCCGGTCACTCCGAGCGCCGCGAGCTGTTCCACGAGACCGATGAGATGGTCAACAAGAAGGTGCTGGCCATCCTCAAACACGAGATGACGCCGATCCTGTGCTGCGGTGAAACCCTCGACGAGCGCGAGGCCAACGAGGCCGACGCCAAGGTCCAAGCCCAGGTCACAGCGGGCCTCAACGGTGTTGCGCCGGGCGACGTCGCCCGCCTCGTAATCGCCTACGAACCAATCTGGGCCATCGGAACGGGCCGCACCGCGACCGCCGCCGACGCGCAAGCCATGTGCAAGATCGTGCGCGATACGGTCAAGAACGTCGGGGGCAGCGACGCCGCAGCCGGCGTGCGCGTGCAGTACGGCGGCTCGGTGAAGCCGGCGAACATCAAGGAACTCATGGAGATGCCTGATATCGACGGCGCTCTGGTCGGCGGCGCCAGCCTCGACCCCGATGAGTTCGCCGCCATAGTGACGTACTAATCTGACCCGCCGTGATTACGGGTCTGCTCGCCGTCAACATGATTACCGCCAGCATCGTGGTGCTGCATGTGATCGTTTCCTTCGCCCTCATCGTTCTCGTGCTGCTCCATAGCGGCCGGGGCGGCGGTCTATCGGACATGTTCGGCGGCATGGGCTCGGTTGCAGCCGGATCCACCGTCGTCGAGCGCAACCTCGACCGCATCACCATCGGCGCAGCGATCCTCTTCGGCTTCACCACGCTGATCCTCGCCTTGCGCATGCAATAACGGCGCTGTGAAACGCGCCGGGCTGGGCGCGCTCCTCGCGCTAACCATCTTCCTCGCCGCCTGTACCAACGGCCGCGGCAACTCCCCGCCGAAGTCGGCGCCGTCGGCCCCCGCTGCGGTGCGCGACACCGTGCGGGTCGGCGTCTTCATGGCTCCCGACCCGACCGCTTCCACCTACGGCGCGGCAGCGACCCGCTCGCTCATCTACCCGCAGCTGTTCCGGGCCACGCCGGCCGGGCGATGGACCGCCGGCGTGGTTGCCCCCGGTTCCGACCGCACCGCGCCCGACGCGCAGTCGGCCCGGTTCCGGTTGCGGGCGAACGCGCGATGGTCCGACGGCACGCCGATTAGCGCCGCCGACCTGCGCCGCACCGCCGATAGCCGGTTTGTGAAAGCGGTCGACGACGCGACCACGCGGGGCACCATCGTCGTGCACTTCACCCAGGCGCTGCCTGGGTGGCGTCGGCTCTGGTCGGGGCTCGACACGATCGCGCCGCCCAACGCCGGCGTCTTCGGCGGGCCCTACACCCTGGCCGGTCAAACCCCCGGCCTTGAAGCCGTGCTCACCCGCAACGCCCGTTACTACGGGCCGCGGCCTGCTATCCGCGAGGTCCATCTGGTCTTCGCGCCCGACCCCGAGATAGCGGCGCGTCTCATGGATCGGGGCGAACTTGACGTGATCGCACCGCTGGCCTTCAGCGTGCGCACTGAACGGTTGCGCAAAATCAACGACGCTCAGGTGTTGCTCGGTTCTGCGTCACGCGGGGGATGGACCGCGGCGCTGGTGGCCAACCCGTCTCGTCTGTCGAAGGACCGGCGCGCCGCGGTGTTTGCGCTGGTAGACCGCAAACGGTTCACCGATGTGATCCTTCACGCCGAAGCGACTGCGGCGGGCCCGAGCACCGCGTCAGAAATCCGGGGCCCCCTCACCGGGGCCGTTCCGTCGATTTCAGCGCCGGTAGAAGAACCCCACCTGGCGCTATTGCTCCAGGCGATGCAGCGTCTCGCCCGCGACCGAGGGATCGCGCTCGAACTCCGTCAGACGGACTTCGACCAGGTGTTGCGCAGTTATGCGGCGAGCGATTTCGATGTCCTCGTCCGGATCCAACCCACCACCCCTGAACGGTGCTGGGTGTGCGAGGCGGCATCGGTGAACCCCTCGCTTGCGGCGGCCGCCGATAGCGGCGACAACAAGGCCGTCGAGCAGCTCAAC
>JACCXE010000399.1 GCA_013697265.1 Actinomycetota bacterium
CCAATGCCGCCATCGAGCGCGAGAGCGCAGAGCTGATGCGGCGCAAGCTCACGCAAGCGGCGACGTCGACCAACCTCATGGCGGCCGCGGTGGAAGCCAAGGAGTTCGTCGAACGCTTCCCGCACCGCGTCAACAAGGTCATGGACGCGTTGGCCGAAGGTCAACTCACACTCAACATTCAGGGCATCGACGAGAAAGACATCATGCGCGGCGTGCAGAAACTGGCCAACCGCGTAACCACCGGTCTCGTCGTCGCGTCGCTCGTGATCGGCGCCGCGCTGATCATGCGAATACCGACCAAGACGCGACTGTTCGGCTACCCCGCGCTCGCCATCGTGCTGTTCATGGTCGCAGCGATCTCCGCACTGGTGCTGCTGGTGGCGATCCAGATCAGCGACCTACCGCAGCGCCGCCGACGGCGCTAACGCCACCCTCGACCAGAGTGAGAATGGCTCTCCCGGTGGGCAAACAAGGACGCGGCCAGAGGACCCAGGCGATTCGCTCAAGCGACGCGCCGCAACATGTCCGTGGCCGGGGAGTTCGGGCGTGACGGTCCCGGTTCTGAAGATGCGGGACTATTTCGACATCGACGCGTTGTATGACGCGCTCGATGCGCAGCGCGAAGAGCGCGGCCTCGCGTGGGGCGGCGTCATGCGTGAGATCAACGGAACGTACCGAGACGTCGATCTGCGACCAATCGCTGCGTCGACGATCACGACCATGCGCGACCGCGATTATCTAAACGGCGACGGGGTGATTCAGATGCTGCTGTGGCTTGACCGCACGCCCGAGAGTTTCGTGCCGGGCCATGCGTCGCCGAACGCGCCGGAGAACCGGTTGATCGCGCCCGGTCGCACCGACCGCATACTTCGTTTCCGTCCCGCGGCGGTCTACTGGGCAGCCGATGAGGTCCGTCGCGCGCAGATGCTCACTTGGAAGCAGGTTGCGGCGGACATCGGGTGTATTTCTGCGAACGGGCTGCAGAGCCTCGGTACCGGACGTGGACTGCTTGGTTTTCCCAAGGTGGTGCACATCGCCCGGTGGCTCGACATCGCGATGGCGGCGCTGACGCTCGAACGCGAGTGGTGACGCGCTACCCGTGGGTCCCCGATAACTGCAATCAGTGCTAACCGGCGACGTGGGGTGCCCCGAGGGCATCGCGAAGCAGGTTTGGCGGCAAGCGTGTCCAGCGATCCGTGTTTTCCCGCAACGTCGTCACTTCGTCGGACCGACGCCTCGTAGAAGTCGATGATCTCGGCGACGGTGTCGGTTCGACTCGAGGTGAATGGCCAGTCCGGTTGGTCTGGCGGTGCCGAAGCCCACGGCTCGGGAAGCTGCTGTCCAGAGAACGTTTTGACGAACCAGCCGTCCTCGGTGCGCGCCAGGTGCTTGACGACGCCGCCCACGCTCAGATTCGTCATCGGCAGCGGTTGGCTCGCCGCGGCCTCGTCGTCCAGGTCTTCGATCCGAGCGATTGCGGCTCGCCGACAGAACGTCATCTGCGCCGCGAGCGCCTCGCGTTCTGACGCCGGTTGAAGGCTGGGCCGCCAGGCAGTCAGGTCCGTCATGTTGTGTGTCATAGCCGAGGCTCGCGGTTTCGCCCAGAGAGCGGTTCGCCACGTGCGAGGGTTAGTACACCCAAACCCGTGTTCCGAGCGCCATGACGTCGGCCGACCAGATCCAGTCCATGGCGGCGTTGCTCACCCGCACGCAGCCGTGCGAGGCGGGGTAGTTGGGCACGTCGCGGTAGCCGTGTACAGCGATCCCGTCACGGTGGAAGAACCGTGGCCGGTAAATCGCGCCCAGCTCGCCGATCTTCACCCCGTCGTGGGCGCTGGTGACGCGCCACCGGCCGGAGGGTGTGTCGGCGCGTTCGGTGCGGCCGTTGACGCGGTAGAGCTTGTCGGTTCCGGTCGACACGTTGAGGATCCAGGCGACGTTCCCGCCGCGCACGATGTACATCACCTGACGCTCCTTGTCGATCTCGATCAGGTTTTCGTCGCCTCCGGTGTTTTCCTGGCGGCCCGCGGCTTCGACTGCGCGGGCAACCTGCTGCCCGGCGATGCCGTCGCGTGGCATGTCGCGCACTTTCTGGAACGCGGTGACCGCCTGAATCGTGAGATCGCCATAGGTTCCGTCTGGCTCACCGAGCCAGTAGCCGAGCGAGCGGAGCCGTTGCTGTAGTGCGAGAACCTCGGGTCCCTTCGCCCCGGGGCGCAGCGTCGAGCGAACCTCGGGCTCGGTCACGGCGGCCGGCGGCGCGACCGGCGTCGAAGGTGGGGTCGTGGGCGGGACGACGGTCATCGTCGTGCTCGTGGACGAAATTGAAATCGGGCTTCTCGGCGAAACTGGTGCCGCCTGGGACGGCGCTTGAAGGACGAGAAAGCTGGTGGCGGCCACCGCAGTTAGCGTCGCGGCGGCCGCAGCCGCCTGCCTCAGTGACTGTGTCGTTCGCATACGTCGTCTGACGGTTTGCTGCGTGGGATCCTTCCCGTTCAATTCAAAAGAAAAAGATTGGAGGAAATGGTCGCCGTCCTTCGTCCAACTGAGTATGAACCGACATCTACGACGGACCGCGACGATCACGGCATGGCTAGCGGGGGTGTTCGTCCTTGCCAGTCCGATCTCGGCCGCGCGTGCCTCGTGCGCGCCGCCACTTGTTATCGCTGACGCCGTCGCTCAGTCCGACGTCGTCGTCGTCGGCACAGTGACGGCCACTCGCAGCCGCGATCGGATTGCGAGTGTCAGGGTCGAGGAAAGCTGGAAGGGCAACGCCAAGGGCGACTTCGAGGTGCAGGGCGGCCCGGCAAATGACAACGAGGCGACGTCTGTCGACCGTACGTACGCGGTCGGCACCCGTTACCTCCTGTTTGCGTACGAACCAGCCTCGCACGGAAGCCCGAGCACCTTTGGCGGCAAGTACGAAGACAACAACTGTTCGGCGACGCAGACGTGGAACAGTTCGCTTTCCGCGTTCCGCCCGCCAGGCGTCTCCGCTCACCGCGCTTCAGTGCCGACGCCTCGCGGCGACAACGACTCGACGAAGTCGTGGCTACTTGGGGCCGCGCTCGCGGCGGCGGCCATCGCTGGCACCGCACTTGCGATCTCGCGTGTCCGTCGCCGCGCCGCCGCGTAGCTGCCCTTTGCGCGAAACGTCGAAGCGAACCCGCAGGTGCGGGTCAAGAGAAGAGGAAGCTGGCTGACGGGCACCGCGGAGCTTCGATGCCACCGCCGGGCAATGTGAAGTAGTGGTCCGTCGACGCGCACGCGCTCGATCGCGGTCAGCTTGCCGTCGACGACGATGACGGCGCGCGCCGCGACCCGAATGTGCGGCGGCGCCGACTCGTCCTCGATCCCATCCCACGAGGCGCGGTCGTCCTCGTACCACGGAACGTCGTCGCCCCCGGTGCCGTAACGAGGTGTTCCGCGACGCAGCGCGGGAACACGGGCATCGTCGCTAACGACGCGATCGGCACCCAATCGACACGAAAGTCCGCGTCCGTCGCGTAGTCAAGCTCGGGACCTGTGACGGCGCCGATAGTCAGGTCGTC
>JACCXE010000418.1 GCA_013697265.1 Actinomycetota bacterium
GTCCACGATCACAAGGTGGAACTCATCGGGCCCGTCGCGCTCGCCGGCTCGACGCGGACCGGTCATGGCCGACACGTAGGTCGTCACCGCCTGGCCGGTCGCGCTGCGGGGCAGCAGCGACAGCATCACGTCGAGCTGGTCCCAGTCCGCCACCACGCGCTCCATGCCCATCAACGCGATGTGGACGGGCGGCACGGAACTCGTGAGCCGACCGTTGCCCTCGTTGGTGACCAGCACGCACGACCCGGTAGACGCGACGCCGAAGTTGACGCCGGTGATACCGATGTCGGCCTCGAGAAACTTGGCCCGCAGCTGCTCACGGGCGAACGCGGCCAGTTCTTCAGGGACGTCGCTGAGGTCGCCGCCCGCGACTTGGTTGAGCGCGTCGCGGATCTGCCCGCGATCGCGGTGAATGGCGGGCACGATGATGTGGCTAGGCGTCTCGTTGGCGACTTGGATGATCCACTCGCCCAGGTCGGTTTCGGTCACTTCGATGCCGTCGCGTTCGAGCAGTGGGTTGAGCTCGATCTCCTCGCTGAGCATCGACTTGCCCTTGACGATCTTCGTAGCGCCCCGCCGCTGGGCGACAGCTCGCACGTAGTCGGTCGCGTGGGCCGCGGTCGGCGCCCAACAGACATGGCCTCCCGCCCCGATCACGCGGTCGGCCAATTCGTTGAGCAGTTCGGGCAGACGGCCCAGCACGTCGGCGCGAATAGACCGGGCGAGGTCACGCACGTGTTGCTGGTCGACGAAGGCGGCCGATGCGATCGCGCGTCGGTCCTCGAACGTGTCCGCCGCGTTCGACAACGCGCGTCCGAGGCGCTCGTCGGTGACCGCTGCGCTGGTGCGCGTGCGTAGCCGCGGCGTGATCGCGATGGGTTGAGTGGTCAAAAGGCCCGTTCGGCGTCGTCGATCGCGACAGCGAGATGGCGAAACGTCAAGGCAAGGCCGCGCTTTTCGGCTCGGGTCGCGAGCTGCATGAGGCATGACCCGTCGGCGGCCACGATCTCGGTCGCGCCGTCAGCGATGGCGGCGTCGAGCACCTCGTCGGCCATCGCCACCGACGTCTCGGGCAACTTCACGCTGAACAATCCGCCAAACCCGCAGCACCGTTCAGGCCCCGCGTCGGTTTCGATGCCACACGACCGCAACGCCTCGACGGGCTCGTTTTTGAGTCCGAGTTCACGCAACATGTGACAAGAGGGGTGATACCGAACACGTTCTGAGTGCGTTTGTGCGTCTCCACCACCGGGAGACGCACTCAGGAACTCGCTGAGTTCGAAGACCTTGGGGAGGACGGATTTGGCCCGGGCAAAGGCGTCGTGGTCGCCGACCACTTCGAAGAGCTCGGGCCAGAAGACTCGGACCATCGTGGTGCAGCTGCCGGCGGGCACGACGATCGCGTCGGCGCCGTCGGCCAAAGCCTGTTCGAAACCGCGCAGCGTTGTGCGGGCGACCGTGGCGGCCGCTTCAGCCTGGCCCGCGTTCCACGCCGGCTGCCCGCAGCACGTGGTGCCTTCGGCGACCGAGACATCACAGCCGCGCCGCGTGAGCACCCGAGCGGCCGCGAAGCCGACCTCAGGTGCGACCGCGTCGACAACGCAGGTCGGGAACAGCGCGACGGACTGGTGGGTCACGCTCTCGCGGAGATAGTCGACGCGAACCGCAGGGCGGCCGACGCGTACATGGCAACGCCTGTGGCCATGCCGTCTTCGTTGATGACCATCCGGTTCGAGTGGTTCGGCGCAACGAACCCTGAGTGGTCGGTCGGCATGGTCCCCAGGAACGCCAGCGCGCCTGGTACTTCGTTCAGCACGTACGAAAAGTCTTCGGCCCCCATCACCGGCGCCGCCATCACCCGAACCAAGTCGTCGCCGAGGAGATCGGTGGCGACACCCCGAATGTATTCGGCCATCGTGTCGTCGTTGACGGTGACGGGGTAGCCGGGCGTCATCTCGACTTCGGCCACACAACCGTGGGCCGCGGCGATGCCTTTGGCCAGGTCCTCGATGCCCTGCACTACCAGGGCGCGGGTCTTGGCCGACACGGTGCGGATCGTTCCCAGCAGCAACGCGTCCTCGGGCACGACGTTGATCGTGGTGCCGGCCCGGATTTTCGCCACCGTGACCACTGCCGGATCAAACGCGTCGACCCGACGCGTGACGTAGGCCTGCATGGCGGACACGATTTCGCACGCGGGTGGGATCGGGTCGACGGCCAGGTGCGGCATCGACGCGTGACCGCCCTTGCCGACCACACGGATCAGGAAGTTGTTGGTGGCGGCCATGATCGCCCCCGGCTTCAGCGCAATCATCCCGTTGGGGATCGTGGGCGACTGGTGCAGGGCGAACGCGGCGTCAGGACGGCCCGCCACGTCGAACAGTCCGTTGTCCAACATCACCTGCGCGCCGAAGCCGCCTTCTTCGCCGGGCTGGAACATGAACACAACCCGTCCTGCGATTTCGTCCCGGCGGTCGGATAACAGCCGGGCCGCAGAAGCCAGCATGGAGGTGTGGGCGTCGTGGCCGCACGCGTGCATCACCCCGTCGATCTCGGACGCGAAATCGACGCCGGTGTCTTCGGGCATGGGTAACGCGTCCATATCGCCGCGCAGCAAGACCGTCGGGCCGGCCTCGGCGCCGTCGAGCACTCCGATCAGCGAGGTACAGCCCGTACCCTGCGCGAGCGCGAGCGGCAGATCGGCGAGTTCGTCGGCCACGCGCTGTTGCGTCCACGGCAACTCAAGCGCGAGTTCCGGGTGGCTGTGCAACGACCGGCGCAACGCCACGGTTCGGTCCTGCAGCGCCTGCGCTTCTTCCATGACCGTCGACATACCTGCATTCTGCCCCGCCCCAATAAGGTGCGCCGATGCCCGTCTACTCCTTCGGCGAATTCACGCCGCAGATCCATCCCGACGCATGGGTCGCCGAGAACGCCACGATCGTCGGCAACGTCGTGCTCGAGGCGGGCGCCAGTGTTTGGTACGGCTGCGTGCTGCGAAGCGAGTTCGAAACGATCACGATCGGCGAGGGCTCGAACGTGCAGGACCTCACAGTGATGCACACCGACCCCGGCATCCCGCTCACGGTCGGCAAAGGCGTCACCATCGGCCACGCCGCGATGATCCACGGCGCCACGTTGGGGGATGGGTGTCTCGTCGGGTTACACGCGACGGTGCTGAACCGCTCGGTCGTCGGCGCGCAGTCACTCATCGCAGCAGGTGCGTTGGTGAAGGAAGGCCAGGAGATTCCCTCCGGCGTGCTCGCCGCTGGCGTCCCCGCGAAGGTCGTGCGCGAACTCGACGACGCCGCCCGCCAAGGCCTGGCGGTCAGCGCGCAGCACTACGTGCAGAACGCGAAGGCCCACGCGACAAAGCGCGGGTTGCTTACGCCCTAAACCTGAGGTTGGTGGCGCCCTCGGTCAGCGTGTCGTCTAACGCCGACGCCTGGCGATCTTCGGCTTTCTCCGCCTGACGGAGCAGACGCCAGATCGCGGCGCCGAGCAGGTCGAGATCGGTCGACGCAAAGCGCTCGCCACCGAAGCGTTCGATGTTCTTGGACTGTTGGGCCATTGCCTGCTTGTCCTGGCGCAGCACAAGACGCCCCTGGGCCGCCACGATCGGCGCAAGCAAACGCGCCGGAAGCGGCGTCCACCAACGGAACACGAACCACGCTCGGGTAACGGTGGGCGACAACGGCACGTGAATCACGTTGTTGAAGATCTCCAACCAGTCGTCGACGCGGTATTCGACCTGGGCCACGCACGGCATCACGAACCGGTCCCAATGCTTGAACGTCTTCTTGGCGAACGGCCCACCCTGGATGGGGCCGAGCCCGACTGGTTCGCCGATGAACTCAACCTCGACGCCGCCGTCGAAGTCGGTGCGTTCCGCAGTCAGTTCCTTTAGACGCTTGCCCCGGAAGATGCCTTTGTGCAGGAACGCAGTATGGGGCACGTCCAGCGTGTTCTCGAGCGCGGCGTGCAACGTCGCGTCGAGGTCGCACGGAAAGATCACTTCGCCGACTTGCCAATTCTTGCGCGGCTTCGACGCGTGCTCGGAGTGCAAAAGGTCGGGCATGGCAAACGGTTCACGCGTCGGGTCTTCTCCGGCTGCACCCCAGACCCAGACGAAACCGTCGCGCTCGGTCGCCGCGTGCCACGACACGTTGCGCGCCGTCGCTGTCGCTGCGTCACCCTCGTAGAGCCCAGGAACCGCACGACACGACCCGTCTCCGTCGAACCGCCATCCGTGATACGGGCACTCGATGCAACCGTCGTCGGCCACGCGCCCGTCACTGAGCGCAGCGTTGCGATGCGGGCACCGATCCAGCACCACACGCGGCGAGCCGCCGGCGTCTCGAAAGACTGCCAGCGGCTCGTCCATCATCGTGATAGCTACCGGCTTACGGCGAAGGTCCTTCGACCGACAAACCGGATACCAGTACTGCTTGGGAAACGTGACGCTGCGAATTACAGACCACTCTTCTCGAGGATGTGCACACCGCACGCGGAGCCGAGCCCGATGACGTGGGCGAGGCCGACCCTGGCGCCTTCGATCTGGCGATCGCCGGCTTCACCGCGCAGGTGATGGCAGACCTCCCAGATGTTCGCAATGCCCGTCGCCGAAATCGGATGCCCCTTGGACTCCAGGCCACCTGAAACGTTCACCGGCGTCGTACCCGTGCGCCACGTGGCGCCCGAGTTGAAAAAGTCCGCGGCGCCGCCCTCTTCGCACAGACCGAGGTTGTCGTAGTGGACCAGTTCGGCGGTGGCGAAGCAGTCGTGTAGTTCAACGAGGTTGAGGTCCGATGGGCCGACACCGGCCTGCTCGTAGGCCTGCTTGGCCGCGTTCTTCGTGAGCTGGTTGACGTCGGGCAGGATCTGGCACGCCTCTTCCCACGGGTCACTCGTGAGGATTGACGCGCTGACCTTCACGGCGCGGCGCTGCTGCTCGAGCGACAGCGTCTTCAACTTCTCACCGCTCACCACCACCGCGGCAGCGGCGCCGTCGCAGTTCGCCGAGCACATCGGACGCGTGTTCGGGTAGGCGATCATCACGTCGCCCATGATCTCTTCGAGCGTCATCTTCTTCGTGTACGCCGCGAGCGGGTTCAGGGTGGAGTGCGCGTGGTTCTTCTCGCTGATCTTCGCGAACAGCTCGAAGCTCGTACCGCCGTACTTGTGGCCGTACTCCATGCCGATCTGTGCGAACACGCCGGGCATCGTGTTAGTGCCGATGCGACCGTCGGTGTTGGTGACCGAGCCATAGCGACCCGAGGGCTTGTATTCCTTCTTGTCGCTCTTGGCAACGCCACCACCGCCGAGCAGGCCCGCGCCGGCGAGCTTCTCGACGCCAACCGCGAGGCCGCAATCGGTTTCGCCGGCCTTGATCGCCATGATCGCGGTGCGCAGCGCGGTCGCGCCGGTCGCGCATGCGTTCGACACGTTGTACACGGGCACGCCGGTCTGGCCGATCTGCTTTTGCAGCTGTTGACCGATGCCGCCGCCGCCCATGAGGTTGCCAGCACCGATGATGCCAACGTCCTTCATCGTCACGCCCGCATCCTTCAACGCGGCCATCGCTGCTTCAGCGCCCAAGTCGACAACGTCTTTGTCGGGGTGCTTGCCGAACTTGGTCATGTGGATCCCGAGGATCCAGATGTCATCTGCCATTTTTCTGCTCCTGGTTCCCTAAGAAATCGGTTCGTAGCCGAAGCCGACGGCTTCGACGCCGTCGTCGTCAGTGCCGACGACGTACGTAGCGAGGCGGACCTTCATGCCGGTCTGCACGTGGTCGGGGTCGGGCTCAGTATTGATCACGTTGCCGCGCACCGACATGCCATCGCAATCGACGACGCCGGCCACGAACGGGACCGGAATGCCCGGAGCCGCGAGCGACACGATTGTGAACGCCCGCAAGACGCCTTCGTTGGCAACTTCGGCGGGTTGGAACTCGGTCGCAAAGCACGAGGCGCAAGCGTTTCGGCGGTCGAAGAACACCGCGCCACACGACGTGCACTTGAGACCCTGAAGATGAGGGTTGTCGCCGAGCACTAAGTAGTCGACAAGCGGGATCTGGCTAGCCATGCCCGCATCATGCCCGATTCAGGCGGCCGACGCCGCCTCGACCACACCCCAGGGTATGGAAACCTCAGCCATTGGCGAGGTCGCTCAGCGTCTGG
>JACCXE010000424.1 GCA_013697265.1 Actinomycetota bacterium
CGTTTTCTTCTACGGCGCCACCGCCACCGCCGTCCGCTTCATCACCGACCCGAGCTGGAACCACTTCGGTTGGTACGCGGCCTACGTGTTTTCGATCAGCCTGTGCCTGCGCCAGGTCGGCAAGTTCGCCCGACTCGCCACGGCGATCTACCCGGTGACGCTCGCGTTCTTCTTCTTCATCGCGCTCAAGGCGTCGCTCACCATGCGCGGCGAGCGGGCCCGCTCGGCCCGCGGCGCCCGCACCGCCAGCCGTCGGCCCTAGGGGCTTAGTTCGCGCCACGTTCGAGCGAATTCGGCTCCGTCACGCGCGAGGCGGCAAGTGCCGCGCCACGTTCGAGCGAATTCGCGTCGAGGTCGGACAAGAACGAGTCGCTCCCGGCCGCGGCGATCTCGGTTCGTAGCCATCGTCGCTGCGCTCGCACCTCGATTCGCTCGAACGTGGCGAGCAACACTGATCCAGGCGCGGCCTCGCCGGTACGGTCAGCAACGGCCTTCAGCGGCGGCGCATAGCAGCGATCCCGCAGCCGGCCGCGGGCGTCGGCCTCAGTTGTAGTCGTAGTTGTAGTCGTTGGAGCTAGCGACCCTCTATCGCGCCACGTTCGAGCGAATTCGTCTCGGCATCGGGGCAGGGCGAGTCGGTCCCGTCGCCGGTCGACAGGTAGACGGTCATCTCGATTCGTAACCTCCGTAGCGCGGCGCGCATCTTCGATTCGCTCGAACGTGGCAAGCGACCAGTGCCGTAAACGCCGCGGCGCACCCTCCTGGCGCGCCCGCGCCGTACCTCCCACCGGAGCGCGTCGGCCACGACCTTGTGCGCGTTCGGTCCTATTGTGAAACCGTCGGCTTCGATGCGCCCCACGATCTCGGCGACGGTCAACGACCGACGCGCTTCGTGCAGCACGATGCACAACTCGTAACGCAGCCACAGCCCACCCAGCCGGTCGAGCGATCCGACAATTCCCGTGCGCCATTAATAACGAAGCGGTGTAACGACGCTCGTGGTAGCAAAGCGTCCGGATGTCTGGGGCAACCAAGTGGTTTCACGATTTGATGCAACGACCGCGGGTCGTCGCGCATCACATGATCTGGACGGCGAACAAGCGGCTCGCCGTCCTCCTCGCGGTGTTCATCGTCGCGGGTGGCGCCACCGCACCGCTGTACGCGCTGGGCATCGGTCGGCTCATCGCCGCGGCCAGTCGCCACCAGTCGACCACCGGTTGGCTGATCGCGATTGGTCTGCTCTATGCGGTGTCGCAAGCGCTGGGGCCCGCGCGCGACGCGATCACCTACACGCTGAACCGTCGCGTTGACGACCAAGTCCGTAGCCGCATGATGCGCGTGATGCTCAGCCCGCATGGCGTCGCCCATCTGGAAGACCCTGTTCTGCAAGACAAGCTGGAACTGGCCCGCGGCATTGCGTGGGGCCTCACGCCGGGCATGGTGGTCGAAGGCCTCTCGGCCATGTGGGTTGCGAGGTTGTCGGCCATCGGGTCGCTGCTGCTCGTGGCCCGCTTCCGTTGGTGGCTTGCGTTGATGCTGCTTGTCGCCAGCCTCATCACGCTGCGCAGCAAGCGGAACTCGTTCATCAACATGACCACGCTCTACTCGCAGGGGGCCGAGAAGCTGCGGAGGTCGAGCTACTTCCGCGAGGTCGCTTTAAGTAGGAACAGCTCGAAGGAGACCCGCATCTTCGGGTTGGGGCCGTGGGCGGTTGGTCGCTTCGACGGCGCCTGGCTCGACACGATGCGCGAGGTGTGGGACGAACGCAAGCGTGGTGGCCTCGTAGTGGTGGCCGGTCTAACGGTGAAGGGCGTCGCGACCGTGTTCGCTTTCGTTTTTGTGGCCCGTACGGCGTTCGACGACCAGATGCAGCTGTCGACCTTCATAGTCACGGTGCAGGCACTCATCGGCGTCGCGGCGCTCAGCATGGTGCTGGGCAACCCCGAGCTCATCCTCGAACAGGCGACCGCCGCCATCCGCCCGGCGATGGAGCTCGAGCACACGATCGGGGAGCACTCGGCCAGCGTCATTCGCGGCACCCGATGCGCCGACGGCATGCCCAGTCAGTCGATCCGGTTCGAGAATGTGTCCTTCGGTTATCCCGGGCGCGACGACCTCGTATTCGACGGCCTCGATCTCGAACTACCCGCCGGACGCTCGCTCGCTGTGGTCGGCGACAACGGCGCAGGCAAGACCACGCTGGTGAAGCTGCTCACGCGGCTCTACGACCCGACCACCGGACGGATCACGGTCGATGGCGTTGCGCTGGCCGAGATCGACCCCGCCTCGTGGCACGAACGGATCGGCGCGATCTTCCAGGACTTCGGGCGCTACGCCCTCACTGCGGCCGACAACGTCGGGCTGTCGGCCTTCGGTGAACCGCACGACCTCGACGCCCTCAACCGGGTGGCGGGTCGGGTCGGCATTCAGTCGCTCATCGACGGATGGGAGCACGGGTGGGACAGCATGCTCAAC
>JACCXE010000444.1 GCA_013697265.1 Actinomycetota bacterium
GCGGCCCCCACGTCCGGGTGCTCAACGCCAACGGATCCGAAGTGACCGGACATCACCGAAGCCGGCGCTGGCGGCGGACGCCACTTGCGCGCCTTCGACGTCGACGCAACCGAGGAACTCGGCTTCATCGCCTCCGGGGCCAACCAGGGCGCCATCCCCGCGATCGGCGATACGGCCACAGATGCAGGCGACATATTCCTGTTGTCGCGTGCCGAGGGCAACGCCACCGTGCAAGTGCTTTCGCAGAAAAACGGACAGGAAATCACATCATTCCAGGCCTACCAGGCGTCGATCGGGGTGTTGCCCGCCGTCGGCGTACTGCAAATCCGACGCTAACGGGTTGTTAGTTTGCAGACATGATGCGTAGCAGCGCGAAATGGTCGTTCCGGCTCGGGCTCATTGTGCTCGTCGGGTTCGCGATCAAAAAGCTTGTCGACAGCCGACGCCCGCAACCGGTGGCCCCGGTTGTGCCGCCAGCGCCACCGCGGCCAACGCCCAAAGCCGCCGCGCCGGAACCGGCACCGGCACCGGCACCGGAACCAGCACCCACGCCCGACCCAGCACCAGCACCAGCACCCGCGCCCGCGCCGACGCCGGAGCCGGCGCCCGAACCGGCGGAAGCGCCAGCCGACGCTCCGGTTGAAGCGATCGACGTCGTCGACCCCGAACCTGAAGACCCTGCCTCCGAGGACGTATCGGCCCCAGCGAATGAACCCACCCCGGTGCCGGCGCCCGAAGCCTCCGCGGAGACCCCTGGGCCGGCGCCGGCACCGAAACCGGAACCTCCGATCGTCAAGAAGGCGGCGGGCAAGGTCGCGGCGGAGAAACGGCCGCCTCGCCCCGAGCCGTTGAAGGCCGAACGCGCGGCCAAGAAGGCGGAGAAGGCGGTGCGGGCGAGCCGCAAGGCTCCGCCCGAAGTCAGCCCCGACGCCCCGCGCTCGGCCTTACTGTCGTGGGTCGAACCGGTGGGCGACGTCTGCCCGACGTCGCACCCGATCAAGGCCAAGCTCGGCAGCCGGGTGTTCCGGCGCCCCGGCATGGCCAGCTACGACGCGAGCAAGCCCGACCGTTGTTATGCGTCAGAAGGCGCGGCCCGCCGCGGCGGCTTCAACGAAGCGCAGCGCTAAGCCGACAAGCTGCGGGCGTCGATGATGCCTGCTTCACACCGGAGCTGGTCCGCCACATCTGCGGGCACTTCGGCATCGGTAGCGAGCACCATCAACGCGGCCGATCCGTCGGTGGAACGCCCAAGGTGCATGTTGGCGACGTTGATATCCGCGTCCTTCATCGCCGCGGTAACGAGGGCGAGCATGCCGACGCGGTCGTCGTTGCGCACCACGAACAGGTGCTTGGCCGGGGGCACCTCGCAGCTGATGCCGTCGATGGCCACGATGCGGGGCTCGCCCGAGATGCCGGCCAACGTGCCCGACACCGAGCGTTCGGCGCTGCGCAGCGTGACGAAGCTGACTTCGTCGTGGGCCGAGGCGACCTTGATCTCTTTGGTCTCGATGCCGCGCTCGGACGCGAGCGAGGGGGCGTTCACGAACGACACCGCTTCATGGGTGGCCGACGCCAACACGCCGCGCAACGCCGACAGCGTGGCCAGGCTCACGTCGAAGTCGGCGATCGGCCCGCGGTATTCGACCTCGAGCGAGGTCGGCAGTCCCCCGGCGAGACCAGCCAACAAGTGACCGAGGCGTTCGGCCAACGGGACGAAGGGCCGCACCGCTTCGGACGCGGCGGCCGCGTTCACGTTCACGGCGTAGGGCACGAACTCGCCGGCGAGCGCCAGCAACACCTGTTCGGCGATCTGCTCGCCCGCCTTGTCTTGCGCTTCGGCTGTGCTGGCGCCGAGGTGGGGCGTGACGACAACGCTCGGCAGCGAGAACAGCGGCGACTCGGTGGTTGGTTCCTCGGCGAACACGTCGATCGCGGCACCACCGCACTGACCGGCTTCGATCGCCTTGGCCAGCGCGGCTTCGTCGACGATGCCACCCCGGCCGACGTTGATGATCCGCACGCCGGGCTTGGCTTGGGCAAAGAACCCCTCACCGATCAGTCCGATGGTTTCGGGCGTCTTCACGGCGTGCACCGTTACGAAGTCGGCCTGCGCGGCCAGTTCGTCGATCGTGACCAGTTCGACGCCCATCTGCTTGGCCCGCTCGGGGGCCACGAACGGGTCGAACGCGACTAGCCGCATACCGAACGCGTTGGCCCGCTGGGCCACGAGCGCGCCGATGCGGCCGAGGCCGAGGATGCCGAGCGTCTTGCCCGACACCTCGACGCCTTCCCACTTGCTGCGCTCCCACCGCCCGTCTACCAGCGCGGCGTGGGCCTGGGCGATGTTGCGGGCCTGCGCCAGCAGCATTGCGATCGTGTGCTCGGCTGCCGACACGATGTTGCTCTGCGGTGCGTTCACCACCATCACGCCGTGCGCGGTGGCCGCGGCGAGGTCGATGTTGTCGATGCCGACACCGGCCCGTCCGACCACCACCATCTGGTCGCACGCCTCGAGCACCGCTTCGGTGACCTTCGTCGCCGAGCGAACGATCAGCGCGTCGGCGCCTTTCACTGCGGTGCGCAGTTCCTCGGGGGACAGGCCGAGTTGCACATCGACGTCGTGGCCCGCCGCGGCCAGCGCGGCGTTGGCGGATGGGGCGAGTTCTTCAGTGATGAGGACGCGGGCCACGCCCCATTGTCGCCCACGCCGCTAAGAGCGCGGGAATCGATTCCGCGGCTCGTCGCGGTCTGGGTTGCGGCCATCGTCCACTGCGGCGTCGAAATCGTTGAGCTCGCTCGCCTCGTTACCGAGCAGCGTGGCGACAGTTGCTCGTGCGGCCGCGACGTCGAACGAATTCGCCTCAACCATGCTGGCGATGTCGAGGAAATCCTTCGGACGAGCGAAGAGGGTCTTGAATACGGTGAGGTGAAAGGCGGACAGGACCGGAATGTCAATTTCGCCGAGCGGCACCACGACCGCATTGCGAGCGGCATCGAAGTGGAACGCGTCGGTCGAAAGAAAAATGTCGATCGGTGTCGCGCCCCAACGCAGCCGAACTTGGCCGTCGCGAGCGAGCAACGCTCGTCGTTCATCAGTGATCTCCAAACCCGGCGGCAAAGCAGCGAGAACGTCATCGGACAGTTCCGGTGCGACGAACACGTTCACGTCGACATCGCTGGTGTTGCGCGGATCCAAGACCGCGTAGGCCAAGGCGATCGCGCCGCCGAAGGCGTGGGGCAGACCCGCGACATCAAGCGCCTCATGGACGGCTCGCACCTTCGCCGCGAAACCGAGTTCGTTAACCACGCAATTTCCGAGGCGGCGGCAGTTCGCCCCTCCGGTCGTGCTTTGGCAGCATGTCTGCGAACTCCCACAGACCCAGCAGGATTAGGCCCGTCTGTTCGGGCGTCGGGCGGCGGCTCAATAGAACCACCTCATAGCCCGCGGCCTGCACCAATCTCCCGAGCAGACGCCACCCTGGGTCGCGCTTGCCCGACTCGTAGGCGCTAATCGTTGACTGCGCGACACCGGACCGCTCAGCGAGTTCCGCCTGTGTGAGCCCTGCCCGGCCTCGTGCTTCTCGAAGGATGGAAGTCACCCAACAAGAATATCACGTATCCGTGCTATATGACGGGCTAACTCGATACAGCGCGTGGGCGCATCCGGGCGATCGCGTGCCAGAGACCGAGCAGAACGCCGAGGCCGGTGAGCGCCCATCCGGTGAGGAGCGTGCCGACGAGGAGCTCCCAGGGCAGCTCGATGCTGGTTAGCTCCGAGCCGCCTGCGAGCAAGGCGAGCAACGCAAGACCGAAGCCGAGGAACTGGTACCACCGCTGGTGCAACCGATCGGCGGGCTCGACATAGCCACGATTGGCCGACCAGTAGATGGCGGCGGTGCCACCGAGCGCAACGCCGACGACGGTGATGCCGACAACCGCGGCGGGGTTGGTTCCCGCCGAAGCGAGGGCGACAAACGCGACGGCGAACGAGACAAGCGCGACTGCGCCGGCATTACGAGGATTGGGACGAGCGGACATGACGGACTCCAAACGTTGAAGGGGGATAGATGTGATGGCGTCGACGACGGCGCGGCCCCACACCGAGGCGGCGGGTCGATCCGCCAACATCTCCTCGAACAGGAACGCCATGTCGTCGCCGTATTCGTCGCGGAAGCGCGGCGGATACAGCCCCACCAGGGTGCGGTACGCACCGAGATGGAATCGCCGGCTCATGCCGGACCGAGCCGCAGTCCGCGCGCGTGCACGCGCTTCACGAGCGCCTGCAGTCGAGCGAGTTCCGTCGAGGCGACGCGTTCGCCTACGGCGGTGAGCCGGTAGTAACGACGCCGATCGTCGTCGTCGGCACCACGCTTACGCGTGGCGGTTGTTTCTTCGATGAGGCCGTCACCGACGAGACGGTTTAGCGTCCCGTACAGCGTGCCGGGCCCCATTTTCACCGAGCCGTCGCTCAGCTCCTCCACTTCCTGCATCAGCGCGTAGCCGTGCTTCTCACCACCGAGGAGGGCGAGAACCACGTGGAGCGACGCGGCGGGAAGTGGTTTGGGCTGACCAGCCATATATCGGAGTTTGATATATCAAACTCCGATAGTCAAGGGGTGTTTCTGCCTTCTGCCGGCGGGCTAAGCGAACAGCTTCTGCAACCTCGTGATGCCGTCGACAATCGCCTCGTCGCTGAGCGCATACGAGAAGCGGCCGTAGCCGGGCGATCCGAACGCTTCGCCGGGCACGAACGCAACCTTCGCTTCTTCCAGGGCGATCGCCGCGAGCTCGAGCGTGTCGTTTGCGGTACGCCCGCCGATGTCGCGGCCGAGCAAACCCTTGAGCGACGGGTAGGCGTAGAACGCGCCCTCCGGCGTGGGGCAGGTGACGCCGGGAATCTCGTTGAGCATCGACACGATGGTTTGTCGGCGGCGATCGAAGGCTGCGCGCATCATCGCGACGGCGGACAGGTCCCCCGACACCGCGGCGAGCGCGGCGCGCTGGGCGACGTTGCCCACGTTGGAGGTGGCGTGGCTTTGCAGGTTCGTGGCCGCGTCGACGACGTCCTTCGGCCCGATCATCCAGCCCACGCGCCAACCGGTCATCGCGTAGGTCTTGGCCACGCCGTTCAGCACGACGGTGCGGTCGGCCATCTCGGGCACCTGCACCGGCAGCGACGCGAACTTCGCGTCGCCGTATACGAGGTGTTCGTAGATCTCGTCGGTCACAACCCACAGGTCGTTGGCCAGTGCCCACTCGCCGATCGCCTTCACCTCGTCGGGTGTCTGCACCGCACCCGTCGGGTTGTTGGGCGACACGAAAAGCAAGACCTTGGTCTTGTCGGTGCGGGCGGCCTCGAGCTGGTCGACGGTTTGGCGGAAGCCCTGCGTTTCATCGGCGAGTACGGCGACGGGCACTCCCCCGGCGAGCTGGATCGCCTCGGGATAGGTGGTCCAGTACGGCGCGGGAACGATCACTTCGTCGCCGGGGTCACACAGCGTTGCGAACGCGTTGTACACGGCCTGTTTGCCGCCGTTGGTCACCAGCACCTGCGCGGCGGTGACGTCGTAGTTCGAGTCGCGCTTGGTCTTGACCGCCAGCGCTTCGCGCAACTCGGGCAGGCCCGATGTCGGCGTGTAGCGGTGGTTCTTGGCGTCGCGGCAGGCCACCACCGCGGCCTCGACTATTGCGTCGGGTGTCGGGAAGTCGGGCTCGCCGGCACCGAAACCGACCACGTCTTCACCGGCGGCAACCATGGCCTTGGCCTTGGCGTCGATGGCGAGGGTGGCCGACGGTGCGACGGCGGCAATTCTTCGGGACAGGCGATTCACGGCTGTAATGCTTGCAGAGATGAGCGACGACCCCCGCCTAGATATTTCCGTCCCCGGCAACTTGCTCCCGGTGGACGGGCGGTTCTGTTCAGGGCCTTCCAAGGTGCGCCCGGCGCAGGCCGAAGCGGTCGCCGCCGCGGCCACGAACCTGCTCGGCACCAGTCACCGCCAGGCACCGGTGAAGGGCCTCGTCGGGCGCGTACGCGGCGGCCTGTCACAGCTTTTCCAACTCCCCGACGGCTACGAGGTGCTGCTCGGCAACGGCGGCACCACCCTGTTTTGGGACGCAGCCACGTTCGGCCTGATCGAGAACAAGAGCCAGCACCTCAGCTTCGGTGAGTTCTCGTCGAAGTTCGCAACCGCGGCCAAAGACGCGCCGTTCCTCGACAACCCGCAGATCATCGAAGCACCCGCAGGCACCAAGGCCGACGCGGTCGGTACGCCGGGTATCGACCTTTATGGCCTGACCCACAACGAGACGTCGACTGGTGTCGTGGCCCCCATAGTGCGCCCGAGCGGCGCCGACGACGGCGCGATCGTGGCCGTGGACGCGACGTCGATCGCGGGCGGCATAGTTGTGGACCCCTCCCAATTCGACTGTTACTACTTCGCGCCCCAGAAATGCTTCGCGGCCGACGGCGGCATCTGGCTCGCAGCCTGCTCGCCCACCGCCATCGAGCGGATCGAACGCATCAAGGCGTCGGGCCGCTGGATTCCGGCGATCCTCGACTTGCAGACCGCTGTCACCAACTCGCGGGGCAACCAGACGCTGAACACACCGGCGGTGGCCACACTGATCATGCTGGCCGACCAGATCGACTGGATGCTCAGCAACGGTGGGCTCGGCTGGGCGGCCAGCCGAAGCGAGAAGTCGTCGTCGATCCTCTACGGCTGGGCCGAGTCGTCGGCGTACGCCGCGCCCTTCGTGGCCAAGCCCGACGAGCGCTCACCGGTGGTGGGCACGATCGACATCGACGGTTTCGACGCGCCGATGCTTTGCGACATCTTGCGCCGTAACGGCGTGCTCGATACGGACAGCTACCGCAAACTCGGCCGCAATCAGATCCGCGTCGGCATGTTCCCCGCCGTCGAACCCGACGACGTTGCCGCCCTCTGCGCCACTATCGATTACGTCGCTGAACGTTTGCTTTAACCTTTAACCCCTATGCGGGGCCGCATCTGGGAACTTGTCGCGTCGGTTGGCGCATTGCTGTTCGTCACGGTGAGCCCCGTCGCGGCGGTAGAGCCGGTTGTTCCCACCGTTCCGCCGGCGGTGGCGACGCCAGCGGGGCCCCCGCCCAAGGCCTACATCGTCGTCGACCAGGCCACGGGCGCCGTGATGGCCGCGAGCAACGATCGCGTGGCGTTGCCGCCGGCGAGCATGACCAAGATCGTCACGGCCCTCGCCGCGGTCGCCGCGCTGTCGCCCACCGACACCGTGCCCGTAACTGAGCGCGCCGCCGGTATGCCGGCGCACAAGCTCAACATGAAGGCCGGCGAGGTCTGGCCCATCGACCACGCGTTGAAGGCGTTGTTGCAATCGTCGGCCAACGACGCGGGTGCCGCCATCGCCGAACGGGTCAGCGGATCGATGGAAAACTTCTCGACCGCACTCAGCCAACTCGGCACCCAACTGCAGTTCGCCGACGCGCCCGTCTTGCGCGACCCGTCGGGCCTCGACGACAACTTCTCGATCGGTGGCGGCAACCTCGTGTCGGCCCGCGATCTAGCCATTGCGTCGCGTGCGGTACTGGCCAACCCGCGGCTCGCACCCATCGTGGCCGAACCGGTCGGCGTGTTCACCGACCCCAGGGGCATGCCTCGGCGGCTGCTCAACCACAACAAGATGCTCAGCCGTTACCCGGGGGCCGTGGGCTTGAAGACTGGCTTTACCAAGAGGTCGGGGCGCGGCCTCATCGCCGCGGCCACGCGCAACGGGCGCACCGAGATCGCAGTTGTGATGAACGTAAGCGACACCTACGGCTGGGCCGGCGCGCTGCTCGACGCCGCGTTCGCGGCGCCCGTGCCCACCGTCGGCGACACGCTGCCCCTGATTCCGAAGATGCTGAAGCTGACCACGGCCGCACCCGCCAAGACGCGGGCGTCGCGCTCAGACTCGGTGGTTGCCCCAGCAGCGACACCGACGACGGCGAACGCCGTGGTCACCGACGGCGACCTCACCTCGGTTCGGCTGCCCGCGGCCAGCACGGGCGGGCTGTCGCTGTTCTTGCAGCTGCTCCTCGGTGGACTGCTCACGATCGGCTCGATGGTGGTCGGCCTGCGGACGAGGGTGCGGCTACGTCGCCGGCGAGGTAGCCGCGGGCGCACCACCAAACCCAACGCGACCATCCGCCGTCATCCGAACCGGCGTCGCGACCCACAACTCACGCCGCAGTACCAACCGCAGGAGCACATGAAGTCGCGGTTCCACGACGTCGTGAAGGACTAAGTCCTTCTCCCCCTCCGCGTTTCGCGCCACGAAAGTTCCGTGATTCGGCCGCGAATCGACGAATTCACGGCACTTTGGTGGCGCAGAACGCGAAGGGGTCG
>JACCXE010000458.1 GCA_013697265.1 Actinomycetota bacterium
TGCACCGCTGACGACCCGTGAGCGCGGTCGTTCAGCAAGTACTTTTCAAACGTGGACGCCCAGCCGCTGCATCGAGCCCTTGGTCTTACCGACGACGAGCTGAACTCGATAAAGCAGATTCTCGGACGAGATCCCAATCGGCTCGAACTGTCGATGTACTCGGTGATGTGGAGCGAGCACTGCTCGTACAAGTCGAGCAAGGTTCACCTCCGTCGCTTGCCCACTGAGGCTCCGTGGGTCATCTGCGGGCCGGGCGAAAACGCCGGAGTCATAGACGGCGGCGACGGCGTGGCGATCGCGCTGCGTATCGAGAGCCACAACCACCCTTCTGCGGTCGAGCCCTATCAAGGTGCGGCCACCGGCGTGGGCGGCATCTTGCGCGACATCTTCACGATGGGCGCCCGGCCCGTCGCCGTGCTCGATCCGCTCCGCTTCGGAACCCTCGACGAGCCGCGCAACCGTTGGATTTGCGAAGGCGTAGTCGCCGGGGTGTCGGGCTACGGCAATGCGGTCGGGGTGCCGACCGTTGGCGGTGAGTTGGTTTTCGACCCGACCTACGCCGAGAACCCTCTCGTCAATGTGATGTGCATCGGCCTGTTGCCCAAGGACGACCTCGTACTGGCCACGGCCGAAGGCGTCGGCAACCTAGCCGTGCTGCTCGGAAGTTCGACGGGCCGCGACGGCATCGGCGGCGCCTCGGTGCTGGCCAGCGCCGGCTTCGGGACCGCTGAGGAAGAAGAGGCGAAGCGGCCAAGCGTGCAGGTGGGTGACCCATTCGAAGAGAAGCGCCTGATCGAGGCGTGCCTCGAGATCATCAGGCGCGGTCTTACCGTCGGTATTCAAGATCTCGGCGCGGCTGGCCTCACAGGTGCCACGTCAGAGACGAGCGCCAATGCAGGCCTCGGCCTCGACGTCTACCTCGACGAGATCCCTCGGCGCGAGCCGAACATGGAGCCGTTCGAGGTGATGACGAGCGAAAGCCAAGAGCGCATGCTCGCGTTTGTCACCCCCGAGAACCTCGACACCGTGCTGGCGATTGCCGACAAGTGGGAAGTGCGCCACGCGGTGATCGGCACGGTCAACGCGAGCGGTCGCCTGCGTATCCTCGCGTCGGTCGACGGGGCGGTCGAAGCGGACATGCCCAGTGGTTCCTTGACCGAGGACGCTCCGTTGTACAACCGCCCGATGCAGGAGCCGGCCGACCGCGCCGAGCGCGCCGCCGACGATCCGGCGTTGCTGCCCGCACCTGACGACGCCACGCTCGACGTGCTGAACATGCTCTACGACCCGGCGTGGGCCTATCGGCAGTACGACCACATGCTGTTCCTCAACACCGTGTCAGGTCCGGGCGCGGATGCCGCGGTGCTGCGCCTGGCCGCGCCGGGTGTGCCCACCAGCGGCACCAGGGGTATGGCCGTCACGACCGACGGCAACCACCGTTGGTGTGCGGCCGACCCGCGCCAAGGCGTCGCGATGGTGGTCGCCGAGTCCACGCTGAACCTGGCCTGCGTCGGCGCCGTGCCCAAGGCGGTCGTGAACTGCTTGAACTTCGGGAACCCCGAGCACCCCGAAGTGATGTGGCAGTTCTCCGAGACGATCGACGGCATGGGCGACGCATGTCGTGCGCTGAAGACTCCAGTCGTCGGCGGCAACGTGAGCTTCTACAACGAGAGTCGTGGAGCAAATATCGACCCGACGCCGGTGATAGGCACCATCGGTCTCATCGAGTCATTGGACAAGCGGCCGCCAGGTTCGGGTCTCGTGCACGGTGCCCGCCTTGTGCTGATCGGCCCCCGCAGCGATGTGCTCACCGCGTCGAAGTGGGCCCGCGAACGTCACGGGCACCGGGGCGGCACTCTGCCCCCCTTGGACCTCGAGGTGCACAAGCAGGTCGTCGATTTCGTTACCGGCGTAGTAGCCGAGGGCCTCGTCGCCGGCGCCCACGATGTGGCCGACGGGGGCCTTGCGGTCGCGTTGGCCGAGATGGCCATCATCGGAAACTGCGGCGCACAGGTTGACGGCATCAACGGTCACGGTGAGCTGTTCAGCGAAGCGAGTTCGCGTGCGGTGTTGGTGGTCGACAACGAGCACTTGCAAGAGTTCGAAGACCGTCTCGAAGCGACCGGTCTGCCGTTCGCCCACCTCGGTGCGGCCAACGGCGACCGCCTCTACGTCGGTGGTTCGAACCTGTTGCCTCTCGTCGATGTCGCTGTCTCGGATCTCGCGGCGGCGCGCACCCAAGCCGTCCCCGTCGCCCTCGCCGCGGGTACCGCGCACTAACGCCGTGCCGATGTGCCCGCGGTACGCATGTAGAATCGTGGGTAGCAATTCGGTTGGGAATTTGGGAAATACCCCTTGAACTGCGGGAGCTTGCGGTGGCCGCATCACCACACGACGTCGAGAGCGACGCCATGCTGGTTCTGGCCGCGCAAGATGGAGATGCGGACGCCTTTTCCGAGCTTTTCCGGCGTCACTATCAACAGGTTCGCCGGGTGTGCGCGCGCAAACTTCGCGACATTCGTGAGGCCGACGAGATTGCCCAGGCCGCCTTCGTAAAGGCCTACGAACGCCTAGACCGCTGCG
>JACCXE010000464.1 GCA_013697265.1 Actinomycetota bacterium
CCCCCATCTTCGCCCACGGGCGCGGGAATAGGTGGACCAAGTTCGTAGTGCAGTTTCACGGGACGGATCATCTTTGCGCCGACGGGCATGGCCTGTTCGGTGCCGCCAATTCCCAACGGAATGATCGGCACACGGGCCTTGGAAGCTATGTACGCGGTTCCTTCGAGCAGTTCGCACACCTGCGCACCTCGTTGGCGGGTGCCCTCGGGAAACAAGATGAGGCCTTCGCCGTTGGCAGCGACGTCGATGCACTGCTTGATCGCTTTGCGATCGACCGTGCCGCGGCGCACGGGGTAGCCGCCCATCATGTCGAAGAACCACGCACCGATCTTGTGCTTCCAGAGGCCGTCCTTGCCCATGAACGACATGCGCCGCCTGGTCATCCCGACCATCGGAAACGTGTCGATGTTTGAGCGGTGGACGGGCGCCACGATGAACCCGCCGGTCTTCGGGATGTGCTCGGTGCCGCTAATCGTGGCGCGCCAAAACACCTTGACGAACGCCGTTAGGACGCTGCGCACGACGAAGTAAGTCATGCGCTGACCACGCGTGCGGCGATGGATACCCGGGTCTCTCACGCCGGCACCAGACCGAGCACGACGTCGACGACTTCTTCGATGGATAGATGGGTGGTGTCGATTTCGGCCGCATCATCAGCGCGCATGAGGGGCGACACCGCGCGCTGCGAGTCGGCCTGGTCACGCCGAACCATGTCTACCGCCACCGCTTCGTTCTGCTCGGCGGCGCGGCGCTGGGCCCGCACTTCGGCGTCGGCGATCAGGTACACCTTCACGGCCGCGTCGGGACACACGACCGTGCCAATATCGCGGCCCTCGAGCACGCCGCCGTCGTTCTGCTCAATCCAGGCACGCTGCTTGGCGACCATCACTTCGCGCACCGCCGGGTTCGACGCGACGGCGGTTACCGCCATCGTGATGGCTTCGGTGCGAATGGCGTCGGTGGCGTCGACGCCGTCCACAAACACGCCGCCGGCCGCTACCTCGATGGTGAGCGTGCGAGCGAGCGCGGCAACCGCGTCGAGGTCCGTGGTGTCGACGTTGCGGGCGACGGCAGCGAAGGCGACCGAGCGGTACATCGCGCCGGTGTCGAGATGCGCGAGACCGAGGCGTTCAGCCACGGTGCGGGCGACCGTTGACTTGCCTGACCCCGCGGGTCCGTCGATTGCGATAACCATCACGCCAGCAAACTATCCAGCACGTCCCAGAAGTTGGGAAAAGTCTTGGCCACGCAATCGGGGTCGTCGATAGCCAGGCCCGGCGTGACCAGGCCCAACACCGCGAACGCCATGACCATGCGGTGGTCGCCCTCGGGGTCGATCACGGCGCCGTGGCGGGCACCAGGATGAATCGTCATGCCGTCGCGGTGTTCGTCGACGCCGACGCCGCACTTGCGCAACTCGCGCACCGTTACCGCCACGCGGTCGGTTTCTTTACGCCGGATGAACTCGACGCCGCGAATCGTCGTGGGCGAGCTCGCGGTGGCGGCAACGACCGCGAGCGTCGGCACCATGTCGGAACAGTCCGACATATCGACGTCGACGCCCCGCAGCGGCGCGCCACTCACGACCACGTCGTGGAAACCCATCGCGACGACCGCACCCATCTCTTGCAGGATCTTGACGAAGCGCAGGTCGGCCTGCGTGCTGGGGCTGCCGAAGCCGTCGACCCGTACTTCGCCGCCCGTCATCGCCGCCGCGGCGAAGAAGTACGACGCGGCGCTGGCGTCGGGCTCGATCACGTAATGGCCGACGGCCTTGTATGTGCCGTGCTGCACCGCGCAGGCCGACGGATACAGCGCGGGGCTCATCGCAAACTTCGCCATCACTGCGGCGGTCATCGCCACGTAGCCCGCCGACACTTGCGCACCGTCGATGTTGATTTGCACGCCCTTGCCGAAGAGCGGCCCCGCGATGAGCAGGGCCGAAATGAATTGGCTCGAGATGCCGGCGGGCACCGTGATCGAGCCGCCGTGGGCCGGGCCGATGATCGTGGCCGGGAGCGCGCCGTCAGTGTCGGTGACCCGGGCGCCCATCGCCACCAGCGCGTCGAACAGCGGCTTGATCGGGCGCGCTCGCAGCTGCGGGTCGGCGTCGATAGTGATGGCGACGGGTGACGCGGCAGCCACCGCAGTTAGGAAGCGTCCGACGGTTGCGGCTTGGCGGGCGTAGAGCGCGATGGCGTTCGCAGGCAATCGCCCGGCGACGCCCTCGACCACGAGTTCGGTGCCGTCGGCCGAAACGACCACGGACGCGCCCAGCGCCCGCACCGCGTCGATCATCGCCGCGCTGTCGTCGGCGGCCAAGGCTCCGCTAAGGGTCGAGGTCCCTTCGGCGAGGCCGGCGATCAGCAAAGCCCGGTTCGTGATGCTCTTGGACCCCGGCACCGTCGGTTGCCCGTAGACGGGCCCCGGCGCGGGCGTGACCGCGCGCGGTGTCACTAGCGTCCCACGGGCGACGCCGACGGCTTGTAGCCGCGTTCGGTTAGCGCGTCGCACACGCGATCTGAGGCCAGTGCGTCGATCGTGACGATCAGCACGCCGCGGTCGCCTTCGACCGAGTGCGCGATCTCGAGGTCGACGAT
>JACCXE010000470.1 GCA_013697265.1 Actinomycetota bacterium
GCGCCGTTCAGCGCGCGCTGCAAGGCGTCTTCGGTTGCCTGCTGCACCTTCAGGTCGATGGTCAAACGGATGTCGTGGCCGGGGATGGGATCGCGGTGGAACAGGGTGCGAACGATCCGATCGGCGCTGTCGACTTCGAGGCGGGTTTCGCCCGGTGTGCCGCGGAGCCACGGTTCGTAGGCCAACTCCACGCCGCTCTTGCCGATCTCGTCGCCCGGCTGGTAGTTGCCGGACCGGCGGGCATCGAGTTCTTGCTGGTTCGCCTTGCCGACGTAGCCGACCAGGTGGGCCGCCATCGTGCCGTGCGGATAGGCCCGTTCAGCCACCCGTGCCGCCTCTACACCCGGGAAGTCTTCCTGGTGCTCGCGCACGTACACGATCGTTTCTTCCGGCGCCTCGTCGATGATCGGGATCGGCGTATAGGGCGAGAAGCGAAAGTCAGTGGCTCGCGCTTCAATGGCTTTGGCCTCTATGTTCAACAACGCGGCAAGCCGGTCGATCACCCCGGGGTTCTTGTTTGCCGAGTCGCGACTCAGCGTGATCACGTTGGCCACCCGGTTGTCGACGAGCACGTTGTCGTCGCGGTCGACGATGCGTCCCCGGGGAGCAGCTTCGTACACCACACGCACGCGGTTCTCGCGGGCCTGCACCTGGAACGCGCTCGAGTCCATGACCTGTAGGTAGACGGCGCGACTCATCAAAGCGGCGAACAACGACAGCACGACGACGCCCACGATCGTGAGGCGCAGATGGGCCGAGGTGTGTTGATCAGACATGCATCGCTCCGTGCACCGCGACCGGCCCGAGCGCCCAGCGCACGAGCCGAACAACGGGCGTGGCGATGATCGTGTTCGTGACGGCGACGACCGCAACCGCCACCAGGAGCGACAACCGGAAGTACTGGGGCTGGCCGAACAACGCCGCCGCGCCACTCAAGCCGATCACACCGAGCCCGCTGGCCACACCGGCCACTGCGGGCTGTAGCCAGCGATCGGCGCGGATCACCCCGCGCTCGAACGAGGCGACGCCGTAACCGACGATCGCGAACACCAGCGCGGACAGCCCGAGTGGCGTTTCCAAAAACAGGTCGAGGGCCAAGCCGGCGACAAAGCCGGCGACCGCGGCGCGCGAGCCGTCGCCCTCGAGCGCCGCCCCGATAGGAATGAGCAGGAGAATGAGCGGATGACGACCGGCGATGCGGATGCCGTCGACAACGTGGAGCTGCAGTTCGAGCAGTAGCAACAACACCAACGCGACCCGCACAGGACGGCTCAGTGATTCGTCGTTCATCGCGGCGACCACTGCAGCACACGAACGAAGGAAAGTCTGCGCAGGTTCACGACCGTGCGGAGCCGCACCGTCTGGGCCAGCCCGGTGCTGTCCCGCTTGGCCGACCGCACGAGGCCGACCGGAATGCCAGGCGGATACTCGCTTTGTTGTAGCCCGCTGGTGACCGTGGAGTCCCCCACCTTGACCTCGGTGGTGGGCTCTACCAGCGACATCAAAAGATCGCCGCCGTCGCCGGTCGCCACGCCGAGGTCGCCGCTGCGGCTCAAGCGAACGCCGACGCTGAGGCTGGGGTCTGACAGCAAACGCACAGTTGATCGTGAGGAAGTGACCCGGGCGATCTTTCCGATCAGTGCTCCCCCAGACACCACCGGCATGTTCCGGGCGATCCCATCGCCCGAGCCTTTGTCGATTTCGATCGTGAACTGGAGCACAGATGCAGAACTTCCCGTCACCCGGCCGGCTACCGCGGGGATGTCGCCCGCGGTTTCGAGGCCAATCTCGTCGAGGGCCGTCTTCAATTGGCGCTTCGCGTCCTGGGCTTCGATCACGTCACTGCGGACGCGCGCGAGTTCGTCGCGCAGCCGGGCGTTTTCCTTGCGGACGCGTCCAAAGTCGAGCACGCCGCCGATGGTGTTCCCGACCGGCGTGAGGACAAATCCGACCGCGTCGCCCACCGGGTTCAATGCTGTGCGCGCCGCGGTGCGCACCGAACCGGTCACGCCTCCACCGTTGGCGCGGTAGTCAAGCGTGATCAGCGTCAGCGCGGTGAGGACGACGAGTCCAAGCGTGAAACGCGGGCGTGAGGTGCGCCGGGGGGCGGCCATTCGCCGCAAACGCTAATGCGGCGGGTTGCTGTTGATGAAGACGCCCT